>CAUVRF010000100.1:0-2658 GCA_963554245.1 uncultured Streptococcus sp. | reverse complement strand
GCTTGACAAAAAACACGTCCGATTACATAATCAGCGTGAGCTGTGAGCTGTGAGCTGTGAGCTGTGATTGCGTTCATAATGCTTAATTTCCTTTATTTTTGATACTTCTATTATATCAAAATTCTGGCTCTTTTCATAGTAGAAGTTTACATTTTTGTTGACAATCATTCTTATTTTCGATATAATATAATCAAGAAGTAAGGAGTACCAGTTATGAAGTTTGAGTTTAAATCATTATTTGATTTACAATCTGCTTTTCCAGACGAACAGTCATGTATTGACCATTTAGAAAATATGATTTGGGGCGATGTGATTATCAGCCCTTTTGATGCTACCTCAAAGGTCTACAAATGTAAAGGTAACAAATACCGTTGTAAAAATACTGGAAAATACTTCAATGTCAAGACTGGTACTCTTTTTGATAATACTAAAATTGAACTTCGTAAATGGTTTATGGCAATTTGGCTTGTGACTTCTCACAAAAAAGGAATCTCATCTGTACAATTATCAAAAGATATTGGTGTTACGCAAAAAACAGCTTGGTTCATGCTGGAACGTATCCGTAAGTGTTTTAGTTCTGAAAACAACAATAGTCTTGATGATGTTGTGGAAGTTGATGAAACCTACATAGGTGGTAAAAACAAGAACCGTCATAACTCCAAAAAAGTCAAAAATGCTCAAGGGCGTTCATTGAAAGACAAATCTGCTGTAGTAGGCATGGTACAACGTCAAGGTAAAGTTAATGCTCATCATGTTCCAGATACAAAGACGAAAACATTGACTGAACAGATTGTCAAATACGTAAAGGAAACAGCTCAACTTTACACAGATGAATGGCTGGGTTATAATAAAGTGGCTAAGATGTATAATCATGACTTTGTTAATCATGGAATTAGTGAGTATGTGCAAGGTGATGTTTATACCAACACGATTGAAGGCTTTTGGGCTGGATTGAAACGTGGAGTACTAGGAATTTACCACTAGTGGTCTAAGAAATATCTTCAAGACTATGTAGATGAATTTGTTTTTCGTTATAATACTCGTGACTATTCGGATAGTGAGCGTTTTAATCTCCTGATTTCAAATGCCTGTGTCCGAACTAAATACAGGGAGCTGATTTATGGCTACTAATACATTACATGACCTACATTTTGAATTGGAAAGGTCTATCGCTCGTAGAGTTGATAGTAAGCTGATTGGTTATCAGATCAGCCTTTCAGATGGTTTTTACAATAAATACACCAAACTCTGGGATAAGACCTATTCCTTTGATTTTGTTACTGAACATCGCTCTTTTTATACTCAACTAACAAAACGTTGTGTTTATGACGTACTTGGAGATAGTCAAAAGAGAATTGACAGAAAGGCTATTGCCAAACAAATGGCAGAGTTAGAAGCCCTGGTTGATATTGCAGAAAGTAAAGAGGAGTTTCAGAGCTTTTTTGAGAAAAAATACAGTCTCAAATTTCCTGATTTGAACGATTGCATTCATCAGAAGAAAAAAGAGTTATCTGATTTTGACAAAAAACTTTGGATAGCAATGCACTATAACCCTAGAAAAGATGAGGGGGAATAATAATGACAACATGGTACGATTACATGGTGAGAGCTAGTGAACATGCTGGAAGTGACGGTGATTTGTGGTTTCGCTATCTTTATAAGGTCATTAAAGATGAGGAGTCTAAACTAACTACTGATGATGTAGAGCAATTGTTGAAAAATCCTACCTTAACACCTTTCCAAAAAATAACCCTTCAAGATGCTTTAACAGAAGGTACACACACAAGAGAACACGTTTTGCAGGCGAACCGTAAAAGTCAGCCAAAAGATATTTTGAAACTCTTTAGAGAGGGTAACTATGGATAAGAAAGTTTTATTTGAGGCTCTCAATACCGAATTAGCTAAGGAAAATATTGACCTAGAAATTATCTGTGTTGGTGGTTTTGTTCTGGAGTATTACAATCTCCGAGGAACACAAGATGTAGATGCCTTTTATCAAGAAGATGCTAAAATCAGAAGCATTATTGAGAAAGTTGGCGATGATTTTGATGTGAATGAGCCTGATGAGTTATGGCTGAACAACAATGTTGCAAATATGAATAAAATACCGCCACTGTCTATCTGTGAGAAGGCATTTAGCTATTCAAATTTGACTGTTTTTGTACCACCATTATCTTACATTCTCGGAATGAAACTAGACAGCGGACGAGATAGAGATAGGCAGGATGCTGGGGAAATTATTAAACTAGTGAAAATTCGTTCTATAAAAGATATTATCAATAAACTCAAAGAATATGGTTTTCAACCAGACCTTTCATTGATATTGGAAGTATTTGAGATAGCCTATGGTATGGAATGGTTGGCAGAATATATGAGTGAACATTATGAAGAATTTAGACATTATTAAAAGACGATTTCCGTTTGGAAGTCGCCTTTTTTGATATTCTCATAAATACAATATGTTGTTGGTAGTGTAAACTGGTATATAGTTCCCAAAAATAAAAAAGGATCAGATGATCCTTTTTTGTATTAGAGCAAAATGAATAATACCGTAATGATAATAGCGCTCGTTATACGAACGATGTGGTGCGATATATGTTGACTTTCTTTCTGTTGGCCGTTCCAGTAGGCACCATAGCAGACGATACTCGAGCCCAC
>CAUVRF010000099.1:0-3035 GCA_963554245.1 uncultured Streptococcus sp. | reverse complement strand
GTTTCCTTGACAAACTTGCTGGCGTTTCTGACCCTGAACAAAAACGTAAAATCATCGGTAACGAATTTGTTTATGTCTTTGATGACGAAGCTAGCAAGCTAAAAGATGTAAAATTCCTTGCTCAGGGAACGCTTTACACTGACGTAATTGAGTCTGGTACAGATACTGCTCAAACCATCAAATCACACCACAATGTTGGTGGTCTTCCAGAAGACATGCAGTTTGAATTGATTGAACCATTGAACACTCTTTATAAAGACGAAGTCCGTGCTCTCGGTACAGAGCTTGGTATGCCAGACCACATCGTATGGCGCCAACCATTCCCAGGACCAGGACTCGCTATCCGTGTCATGGGTGAAATCACTGAAGAAAAACTAGAAACTGTTCGTGAGTCTGATGCTATCCTACGTGAAGAAATCGCTAAAGCTGGTCTTGACCGCGATATCTGGCAATACTTCACTGTCAACACAGGCGTTCGTTCAGTTGGTGTTATGGGTGATGGTCGTACTTATGACTACACAATTGCTATCCGTGCGATCACTTCTATCGATGGTATGACTGCTGACTTTGCCAAAATTCCTTGGGAAGTCCTTCAAAAAATCTCTGTACGTATCGTAAACGAAGTGGACCACGTTAACCGTATCGTCTACGACATTACAAGTAAACCACCTGCAACCGTTGAGTGGGAATAGGCCAATCGCACTAAAAAAGAACTCTGAATCCGATTCAGGGTTCTTTTTATTGGTAAGGTAAGCACTTCTACTTTCCTTTTTTATTTGCGTTTTTTCTTCGCTTTTTTCATTTTGTTGGCCATGCGTTTCATAGACTGTTTCATAGCAAATTCGCCAATTTTACCTTTTAGTCCGCCACCGAACATCTGGCTCATATCTGGCATGCCTGCTCCTCCGAGACCTGACATATCCGGCATTCCACCTTGTCCCATCATGCCTTCAAGGGCAGACATATCCATTCCTCCCATATTTGGCATATTTTTAGGAAGGTTATTGGGATTGATTCCCATTTGCTTCATCATTTTGTTCATATCTCCAGACATAACACCCTGCATGAGCTGTTTGGCCTGGTTAAAGTCCTTGATAAATTTATTGACTTCGACAAAGGTATTTCCAGAACCTGTAGCGATACGACGGCGACGACTTGGATTTAACAAATCGGGATTTTCACGCTCCTCAGGTGTCATGGAAGATACAATGGCACGTTTGCGCGCAATTTGGCGCTCATCCACCTTCATATTTTGAAGGGCAGGGTTGTTAGCCATACCTGGAATCATCTTGAGCAAGTCTTCCATTGGTCCCATGTTTTGCACCTGATCCAATTGATCAATGAAATCATTGAAATCAAAGGTGTTTTCACGCATCTTTTCAGCCATTTCAAGGGCTTTCTGCTCATCGTATTCCTGAGAAGCTTTCTCAATCAATGTCAGCATATCCCCCATGCCAAGGATACGGCTTGACATACGGTCTGGGTGGAAGGTTTCGATATCTGTAATCTTTTCACCCGTACCAGTGAACTTGATAGGTTTACCAGTGATATGGCGAACGGATAGAGCCGCACCACCACGAGTATCCCCATCAATCTTGGTAAGAATAACCCCAGTCACTTCTAACTGAGCATTAAACTCACGGGCAACATTAGCCGCTTCCTGACCAATCATGGCATCAATGACAAGTAGAATTTCGTTTGGTTGGGCCAGTGCTTTAACATCACGAAGCTCATTCATCAAAAGTTCATCAATTTGTAAACGTCCCGCCGTATCGATCAAAACATAGTCGTTATGATTGGCTTGCGCTTGCTCCAAACCTTGGCGAACAATCTCAACAGCTGGCACTTCTGTTCCAAGTGCAAAAACAGGAACATCTATTTGTTGTCCAAGTGTTTTCAACTGGTCGATGGCGGCTGGGCGGTAAATATCCGCAGCAATCATCAAAGGACGTGCATTTTCTTCCTTCTTGAGTTTATTAGCCAGCTTACCAGCAAATGTCGTTTTACCAGCCCCTTGCAAACCGACCATCATGATAATGGTTGGAATTTTTGGTGACTTGATAATTTCTGCCGTATCGGAACCTAAAACAGCTGTCAGTTCCTCATCAACGATTTTGATAATCTGTTGGGCAGGATTGAGGGTATCAATGACATCGTGCCCTACTGCACGCTCACGAACTTTCTTGATAAAGTCCTTCACAACAGGCAAAGCAACGTCGGCTTCCAGCAAGGCCAAGCGTATCTCTTTGGTTGCTTCCTGGACATCAGCCTCAGAGATTTTTCCTTTTTTACGTAGATTTTTAAAAACGTTCTGTAAACGTTCTGTTAAACTTTCAAATGCCATTTTTTTCTCCTATGTTTCATTAATTCGGTGGAAAACGTTCAAAATCTTGTAAACAAACAAGTTCTTCTGGAGTGACTTCTTTCATTATCTCATTTGGATATCCCCAACAGCTAAATCCCTCTTGAAGAGCTCGAGAGATAGAATCAGGCGAGAGGATTTGTAGTCTTGTGGGAAAAGGAGCCTCAGCAGCTAATAGTTTACAGGGTATACCTTTGTAGATGACTATACTCCCCATACTTATTCTCTATTATCAATGCTTGTTAAAACTGCTATCTGCTCCTGCAGAAAGTCATCCTTAGGATAACGCTCCAAGATCTGGTCAAAAATCTGACTGCGGACAATGTAGTCCGAATACATGTGCAATTTCATCTCATAATCTTCTAGAATCTTTTCTGTCCGCTTGATATTATCATAAACAGCTTGACGACTGACACCGAACTCTTCAGCAATCTCAGCAAGACTGTAGTCATCAGCATAGTAGAGTTCAATATAGTTCATCTGCTTGTCTGTCAAAAGCGCAGCATAAAATTCAAAAAGCGCATTCATACGATTGGTTTTTTCGATTTCCATAACCTTTATTATACCAAAAAAACGATTATACTGCTATAGTAGAAGCACTTCAAATAGAACAAGAAGAAAAAAGAACCTTGCAAGGCAAGATTCTTTTAGTGTCTGACTTAAATAATTGTTC
>CAUVRF010000098.1:0-3391 GCA_963554245.1 uncultured Streptococcus sp. | reverse complement strand
CGACCGAATTGGTTGATAACCAAGTCATGGACAAGATTTTCGTTGGTAAGGTAAACATCATGCCTCTAGAAGCTATTGATCAAAAGATTGAAGAGTTCCGTTCACTCAGCGGAGATGAGCTCAAAGAAGCAATTATTTCCTTTGCGAATGAGACAACCCATGCTGAGTAAGAGTGTCCAACCAATTAATTATAAATAGAAGGCCAAGGTTCTGTTTGTACAGGACCTTGGCCTTTTTACTCTGTAATTTCAAATCGTTGCACTATTTATAGTTGCTTAATGATATCGTCAATGGTAAGGGCAATCCAGTCAGGTTGATAGCTGAGCAAATCAGCCTCTTCTCCAAATCCCCAAGTAACAGCGAACTTTTTAATGCTAGTTTCTTGGGCTCCAATCATATCAAACTTGGTGTCCCCAATGATGAGGACTTGGTCTGCAGGGAGTTGATGCGTTTGCAAGGCGTAACGGATGACATCCGCCTTGTGTGGCGTTTCAGGACTAGAACCGTAAATGCCATCAAAGAAATGATGGATTCCCAGATTTTTAGTCATATCATGAGCAGTAGGAGTATTCTTGGTTGTAGTGATGTAGAGAGGGTAGTTTTGTGAAAGTTCTTGGAGCAACTCCGTTATTTGGGGAAAGAGTTGGGCTTCGTGGATGCCTTTTTCCTTGTAGTAAGAGCGGTATATCTGCACAGCTTCTGAGATTTGTTCCTTGGGAAGACACGTTGCAAAGCTACTTTCAAGTGGCGGGCCCATGAAACCACGGATGGTTTTGGCATCAGGGCTTGGAACTCCTAGCTCTTTAAAGGTATGGGTAAAGGCATTGTGGATCCCGATGGAACTATCAACCAGGGTTCCGTCTAGATCAAAAAAGATTGCTGAGATAGAGGGCATAGTTTCTCCTAATAGATATAGATAAGCTTATTCTCCGAAGATTTCTTTTTGTAGGCGGCGACCAGTAGGTGTAGCGGCGAGTCCACCCTCAGCTGTTTCACGAAAGGCAGTTGGAAGACTAGATCCGACTTGGTACATGGCATCGATGACTTCGTCAACAGGGATCTTAGACTCGATACCTGCCAAGGCCATGTCTGCTGCGATAAAGGCAAAGCTGGCTCCCATGGCATTGCGCTTGACACAGGGAACTTCAACCAAACCAGCGACGGGGTCGCAGATGAGGCCTAGCATATTTTTAATGACAAAGGCGATGGCTTGACTAGCCTGATAGGGGCTTCCACCTGCAGCCAAGGTCAAGGCTGCGGCACTCATGGCAGAGGCAGAGCCAACCTCGGCCTGACAGCCACCTTCAGCACCTGAGATAGAGGCATTGTTTGCGATGACTAGTCCAAAGGCACCCGCAGCAAAGAGGAAATCTAGCTGTTCTTCGTGGCTAAGGTCTAGTTTTTGGATAGCAGCAGTGAGAACGGCTGGCAGACAGCCAGCACTTCCTGCGGTTGGAGTGGCGCAGACCAAGCCCATTTTAGCGTTGTGTTCGTTGACCGCGATGGCATTTCGGGCTGCTGATAGGATGGTAAAGTCAGACAAGGCCTTGCCACTTTTGAGATGGCGGTCTAGTTTGGCCGCGTCTCCGCCTGTTAGGCCACTACGGGATTTGTTTTCGCTGAGACCGAGCTCAACAGAGGCTTTCATGACTTCTAGATTGCGTTCCATGAGGAGGAGAACTTCTGGCCGTTCCCGACCGGTTAGTTGATATTCTGTCGCAATCATGAGTTCTGCGACATTTCCTTGGAAGTCTAGATCTGCTTGCTCGACCAATTCTTTGATAGAATAAAACATGTTTCCTCCTACTTAAAGAAATTGACATTATGGAGATGAGGGATTTTTCGGATTTCTTCAATCGCCTCTTCGCAACTTCGACTATCGACTTCGATAATCATAATGGCTTTTTCTCCAGCTTTTTCTCGAGTCACATTCATCTGCGCGATGTTGATATCGAAACGAGAGAGGGCTTCAGTAACATGGGCAATCATACCTGGAACATCCTGATGTACGATGATAATGGTTGGTGTGTTCATGTTGAGAGAGACAGCAAAGCCGTTAAGTTCCGTAACCTGGATATTTCCCCCACCAATGGAAATTCCTGTCACACTGATGGATTTGTGTTCATTCTTCACAGTAATTTTAGTGGTGTTAGGATGAGGAGCGTTGCTATCTTTCTGAATGGTCCAGACAATCTTGATACCACGTTTATGGGCAATCTCTAGGCTATTTGGAATGTCGGGATCGTCCGTATCCATACCTAATATACCAGCGACGAGAGCAAGGTCGGTTCCATGACCACGGTAGGTTTTGGCAAATGAATTAAATAATTGGAATTCGACTTCTGTCGGCGTATCGTCGAAGATAGAAGAGACGATTTTTCCGATGCGAACAGCTCCAGCAGTATGGCTACTTGATGGGCCAATCATAACTGGTCCGATAATGTCAAAGACAGATTGAAAACGAAGTGAGTGCATCTGTTTCCCCTTACAAAGATTCTTATATCTATTATATCAAAGAATGGACCTCTGCGCTTATTTCCCTTATCAAAAGCTTAAAATGATTAAAGATAGTATAAAATAAGGTCTTTTGTGACAAAAACCTCCTTAAAACGGTAAATATAAAACATTTTTGTAATATTTCTACATAAAACCGTTAAACAACGGTAACATTTAAAAGGTATCATAGATATATCCAATGGAAGGAGAATTTTTAGATATGTCATTAACAACTAAAAAAATTAAAACAACTATCGCAGGAGTAGCAGCTTTGCTTGCTTTCTTTGCTCCATCACTTGCATCTGCCCAAGAAACTGTAACTTACACAGTTAAATCAGGTGATACTCTTTCAGAAATCGCTGAGAAGTACAACACAACTGTTGAAAAATTGGCGGCAAAAAACAACATTAAAGATATTCACCTTATCTATGTTGACCAAGTTTTGGTTATCGAAGGAACAGCTTCAACTGTAGCTCCAGCGGCAACAACGGAAGAAACAGCTCCAGTAGCTACAGAAACAGTTGAAGAAGCTCCAGCAGCTCCAGCAGCTCCAGCAGCAGAAAGCAACACTGCAGCAGCTTCTACTGTAAGTGGTTCTGAAGCAGAAGCCAAAGAATGGATCGCTCAAAAAGAATCAGGTGGTAGCTACACTGCTACAAACGGACGTTACATCGGACGTTACCAATTGACAGATTCATACTTGAACGGTGATTACTCAGCTGAAAACCAAGAACGTGTAGCAGATGCCTACGTTGCAGGACGTTACGGTTCATGGACAGCTGCCAAGAACTTCTGGCTTAACAACGGTTGGTATTAAGAATAAAAGAGTCCTTTAGGGCTCTTTTTTGTTATGTGACTATTAGTCCGTCTCGCTCCGTAAGGTGCGAGACCAATA
>CAUVRF010000097.1:0-3514 GCA_963554245.1 uncultured Streptococcus sp. | reverse complement strand
TCTAACAGCTGTTGGAGATGTCACTCTTGAATTGAACGAGGGAGAATTGGTTGGTTTGATCGGACCAAACGGGGCTGGTAAAACAACCCTTTTCAATCTCTTGACTGGTGTTTATGAACCAAGCGAGGGTACTGTGACACTAGATGGTCACCTCCTAAATGGGAAAACTCCCTATAAGATTGCTTCACTTGGACTCAGTCGTACTTTCCAAAATATTCGTTTGTTCAAGGACTTGACAGTTTTGGAAAATGTTTTGATTGCATTTAGCAATCATCATAAACAACATGTCCTTGCGAGCTTCCTACGCCTACCAGCTTTTTATAAGAACGAGGAAGAATTAAAAAACAAAGCTTTGGATTTGCTGAAGATTTTTGATTTGGATGGTGATGCAGATACTCTTGCGAAGAATCTGGCCTATGGCCAACAACGTCGATTAGAAATCGTTCGTGCTCTGGCAACTGAACCTAAAATCCTCTTTTTGGATGAACCTGCAGCTGGTATGAATCCACAAGAAACAGCTGAATTGACAGAATTGATCCGTCGTATCAAAGATGAATTTAAAATTACCATCATGCTCATCGAACATGACATGAATTTGGTTATGGAAGTCACTGAGCGTATCTATGTTCTTGAATATGGTCGTTTGATTGCTCATGGGACTCCGGATGAGATCAAGAACAACAAACGCGTTATCGAAGCTTATCTAGGAGGTGAAGCCTAATGTCTATGTTAAAAGTTGAAAACCTCTCTGTGCATTACGGTATGATCCAAGCAGTTCGTGATGTAAGTTTCGAGGTTAATGAAGGTGAAGTTGTTTCCCTTATCGGTGCCAATGGTGCCGGTAAAACAACCATTCTTCGTACCCTTTCAGGTTTGGTTCGTCCAAGTGCTGGTAAAATTGAGTTTTTGGGAAAAGAAATTCAAAAGTTGCCTGCACAAAAAATCGTGGCAGGTGGCCTTTCACAAGTCCCTGAGGGACGCCATGTTTTCCCAGGTTTGACTGTTATGGAAAACTTAGAAATGGGAGCCTTTTTAAAGAAAAATCGTGAAGAAAATCAAGCTAACTTGAAAAAAGTTTTCTCACGCTTCCCACGTCTTGAAGAGCGTAAAAACCAAGATGCGGCAACTCTTTCAGGTGGTGAACAGCAGATGCTGGCTATGGGACGCGCTCTCATGTCTACACCTAAGCTCCTTCTCTTGGATGAGCCGTCAATGGGACTTGCCCCGATCTTTATCCAAGAAATTTTCGATATCATTCAAGATATTCAGAAGCAAGGAACAACGGTTCTCCTAATTGAACAGAACGCTAACAAGGCCCTTGCTATCTCTGACCGAGGTTATGTACTTGAAACAGGCAAGATCGTCCTATCAGGAACAGGAAAAGAACTCGCAGCATCAGATGAAGTCAGAAAAGCATATCTAGGTGGCTAAAAAGGTCCGGGGGACCTTTTTAGTCGGCAGATAGAGATTGCGTAGCAATCATCAGATCCAGTGGATTGTTTTAGTCGGAGGATAAGGATTGCATAAGCAATTCTCCTCTAGTCTGGGAGACTAGTTTAGGTTGTGGATGGAGATTGCGCACGCAATCCCTCTATAGTCCGGGGGACCTTTTTAGTTGGCGGATAAGGATTGCAGCCAAGCGACACCTAATACGACTACTTATCAAAAATATAAAATATTTCAGGGCTCCAGAATAAGGAGCTCTTTTATTTATATGTTTTTTGAGGAAAGGGAAGAAGGCCTTAATTTTTACTCATTGTTTTCCTATTTGAATTGACAGTCCTTTTTGTTCATATTATAATATGAGTAAGAAAAAATTGAACAGGAGGACTAAGAATGCTAACAGAAAAACAATTTAAACTTTTGCGTTTTATGTTGATACATAAAGAAAAGACCTTTACTCAGAGACAGTTAGCTGAAGAGTTAGACCTATCTTTAGGGACAGTTAACACATTATTGAAAAAACTGAAAGAAGAGAAGTGGGTTGATGAGGAGCATCACTTAACTGAACTAGGTAAGAAAGTTTTAGAACCCTATCGAGTAGAAAATGCCATTATAATGGCTGCTGGCATGAGTAGTCGTTTTGCTCCTTTGTCTTATGAGATTCCCAAAGGATTACTTCAAGTCAAGGGGGAACGCTTGATAGAGAGGGAAATCAGACAACTACAAGAAGCAGGAATAGAAGATATAACCGTTATAGTCGGCTACCTTCAAGAAAAAATGTTCTATCTTGCAGAGAAGTTTGGTGTAAAAATTGTAGTGAATAATGATTACTACAAATATAATAACTGTTCGTCTCTTATGTTGGTTAAAAATCAACTTTCTAACACTTATATTTGTTCATCGGATAATTATTTTGTAAAAAATCCTTTTGAGCAATATATTTATAGAGGTTACTACTCGACGATATTTGCAGAAGGTCAAACGGACGAATATTGTGCTATAGAGGATTCGAATCACATCATCGTTGATATCCAGATTGGTGGAGAAAATACTTGGGCTATGGTGGGGCACGTTTATTTTGACCGTGCATTTAGTGAGAAATTCAAGGAAATTTTAGAAACCGAGTTTAAACACGAACCTTATCGTGAACAGCTTTGGGAGGATTACTATAGTCGGCATGTCAAGGAACTCCTTTTAGAAGCCCGCCACTATTCAGCGGATATTGTTAAAGAATTCGACTCTCTAGATGAACTCCGTCAATTTGATGAACGTTATTTGGTAAATGCAGATTCAGCTATTATCGATAATATCTGTAAGACATTAAAGTGTGAGGCTTCAGATATTGTCAATATCAAACCTCTAAAAGATGGGTTAACCAACACATCATTTTCATTTGACTGTCTAGGGAAAAAATATGTTTACCGTCATCCGGGTAGGGGAACGGAAAATTATATCGACCGAGCTAGTGAAGCAGCTTCTATGGAAATTGCTGCAAAATTAAAGATTGACCATACCTTCGTAGCTATGAACAAGGATGAGGGCTGGAAAATTTCAGAATTTATTCCCAATGCTAAGCAACTGGATTATGATAATTGGGATGATGTGGCACAAGCAATGGACCTCTTGAGACGGTTACACCAATCTGGAGAAAAAACGGAACATTCCTTTGACCAATTTGAGGGAATTATTGATTTTAGAGAAAAATTGAAGGCTAGAAATCGGTTCGAGTTTGATGGTCTCGAGGAACTGGATAAAACCGTCTCACTTCTCAAAAACTATTTACAGAATGATCCGAAACAGGTTGTCCTTTGTCATGGAGATTCCTATAGTCCTAATTTTTTGTTAAATGAAGCAGGCGAAATAAGCTTGATTGATTGGGAATATTCTGGAATGGGAGATCCAGCAGGAGATTTGGGGACCTTTATCGCTTGTTCCAATTATTCCGTAGAGGATGCTGAAAAAGTACTGGAATTGTATCTACAAGAAGTACCAGATAGGAAAACCAAACGTCACTACTTGGCTTATGTAGCAGTGACCTCATATTATTGGTTCTTGTGGGCTTTGTTCCAGG
>CAUVRF010000096.1:0-3829 GCA_963554245.1 uncultured Streptococcus sp. | reverse complement strand
TCTGTCCAAGCATAGGCCACTTCTTCTTTCTTGCCTTTCCCTTTGGACATCTTGTAAAGAGGCGGAAGGGCGATATAGACATGTCCTGCCTCGACTAGTGGACGCATGTAGCGATAGAAAAAGGTTAAAAGAAGAGTTTGAATGTGGGCACCATCGGTATCCGCATCGGTCATGATAATAATCTTGTCATAGTTGGCATCTTCAATAGAGAAGTCTGCTCCGACACCCGCTCCGATGGTATAAATCATGGTGTTGATTTCCTCATTTTTAAGGATATCCGCCATCTTGGCCTTGGCTGTATTAATGACCTTACCTCGAAGGGGCAAGATAGCCTGGAACTTACGGTCACGACCTTGCTTGGCAGAACCACCGGCAGAGTCCCCCTCGACTAGGTAGAGTTCATTCTTTGCAGGGTTTTTAGACTGGGCTGGAGTCAATTTTCCAGACAACAAGCCCTTGTCTTTCTTGTTTTTCTTACCATTTCGGCTCTCATCACGCGCTTTGCGAGCCGCCTCACGAGCATCACGCGCCTTAATAGCCTTGCGGATGAGATTGGAAGCCAGTTCACCGTTTTCCATAAGGAAGAAAGTTAGTTTTTCAGCCACAATCCCATCCACAACTGGACGAGCCAGAGGACTCCCTAGTTTATCCTTGGTCTGACCTTCAAACTGGAGGTGTTCTTCCGGAACTAGAATAGAAAGAACGGCTGCTAGTCCCTCACGATAATCTGAACCTTCTAGGTTTTTATCTTTTTCCTTGAGAAGTCCCGTCTTACGAGCGTAGTCATTCATGACCTTGGTAATGGCTGACTTGAGTCCTGTCTCATGTGTTCCACCATCTTTAGTACGAACATTATTGACAAAGGATAGAATGTTATCAGAGAATCCATCATTGTACTGAAGGGCTACTTCCACTTGGAAACCATTGTCTTCCCCTTCAAAGTACAGAACTGGTGTCAAGGTTTCCTTGTCTTCGTTCAAATAGGAAACAAAGTCCTGAACTCCATTTTCATAATGGTATTCAATCGCTTCATCTGTTCGTTTGTCTGTCAGAGACAAGGTCACATTTTTTAAGAGAAAGGCTGACTCATTGAGTCGTTCTGAAATGGTATTGTACTTGAAGTCTGTCGTAGAGAAGATTGTCGCGTCAGGCATGAAGGTGACTTTGGTACCTGTCTTAGTCTTGGGTGCTGTACCAATTTTCTTCAAAGTCGTGGCAGGTTTTCCACCATTTTCAAAGCGTTGCTTATAAACAGCACCATCACGAGTGATTTCTACTTCTAGCCAACTAGAAAGGGCATTAACAACAGAAGACCCCACCCCGTGGAGACCTCCAGATGTCTTATAACCCCCTTGACCGAATTTTCCTCCGGCATGGAGAATGGTAAAGATAACCTCTACGGTTGGAATTCCCATGGCATGCATACCAGTCGGCATCCCACGACCATGGTCCTCTACTGTTAGACTTCCGTCTTTATTGATAGTTACATCAATGCGGTCACCAAATCCAGATAAGGCCTCATCGACTGCATTGTCCACTATTTCCCAGACTAGGTGATGGAGACCCGCACCGTCGGTCGAACCGATATACATCCCCGGACGTTTACGAACCGCATCCAACCCTTCTAACACCTGAATGGCGTCATCATTGTAGTTATTAATATTGATTTCCTTTTTTGACACAAGGAACCTCCTATTTGTTCATCTTTTCTATTTTACAGGTTTTCTAGGGATTTTGCAAAACTTTTCCCATTCAGCTGTCACAATTTCACAGGATATTCTCTGACTTTCCACAGCATTTCATGGTATAATAGGTCTATGATGACATTTGTATTATTAATTCTAGCTTATTTGCTTGGTTCGATTCCGTCTGGTCTCTGGATTGGACAAGTTTTCTTTCAAACAAATCTGCGTGAACACGGTTCTGGAAACACCGGAACGACCAATACTTTCCGTATTTTGGGTAAGAAAGCAGGGATGGCAACCTTTGTGATTGACTTCTTTAAAGGGACCTTGGCCACTCTACTTCCTATTTTTTTCCACCAACAAGGTGTATCACCACTTGTCTTTGGACTTTTAGCCGTGATTGGACATACCTTTCCTATCTTTGCAGGGTTTAAAGGGGGCAAGGCTGTCGCAACCAGTGCTGGAGTGATTTTCGGATTTGCGCCTGTTTTCTGTCTCTATCTAGCAATCGTATTCTTTGGAAGCCTCTATCTAGGTAGTATGATTTCACTGTCTAGCGTTACTGCTTCTATTGCAGCCGTTATTGGAGTTCTCCTATTTCCACTATTTGGATTTATCCTGAACAGCTATGACCCTCTCTTCATTTTGATTATCCTAGCACTTGCTAGCTTGATTATCATTCGTCACAAAGATAATATCACACGTATCAAAAATAAAACTGAAAATCTCGTCCCTTGGGGACTAAACTTGACACATCAAAATCCTAAAAAATAAAACGCCAGTTTGAAACTGGCGTTTTTTTGTATGCTTATTTTGACTTGATGTAGTTGATACCATCTGCCTTAGGCGCAACTGCTTTTCCAAAGAAGGCTGCCAAGACAAGAATGGTCAAGACATAAGGGGCGATTTGAAGGTAAACCGCTGGCACTCCTTGTAGGAAAGGTAATTGAGAACCGATAACAGCCAAACTTTGTGAAAGTCCAAAGAAAAGACTTGAAAGCATAGCACCAATTGGGTTCCATTTACCAAAGATCATCGCAGCAAGAGCGATAAATCCAGGACCGACAATAGTTGTCACTGAGAAGTTGACGGAGATTGATTGAGCATAAATCGCTCCCCCAATTCCACCAAGAAAACCTGATATGATAACCCCAAGATATCGCATCTTGTAGACATTGATTCCCAAGGTATCCGCTGCTTGAGGGTGTTCACCGACAGAGCGAAGGCGAAGACCAAAGCGCGTCTTGAAGAGAATAAACCAAGCAAAGAATGAGAAGGCAATCGCGATATAACCTAGCAAACTTGTTGACTTGAAGAAGATATCTCCAATCACAGGGATATCAGCCAAAACTGGGAAATCAAAACGTCCAAAAGTCTGGCTTAAGTTATCCGTTTGTCCTTTGTTATAAAGAACTTTAACCAAGAAAACCGCTAGGGCAGGAGCCATCAAGTTCAATACTGTACCACTGACAACATGGTCCGCACGGAAATGAACTGTAGCGACTGCATGGATGAGGGAGAAAATAGCTCCCACGATACCAGCAACTAACAAGGAAATCCAAGGAGTCGCTGCTCCAAGTTGTTCTGCAAACTCAAGGTTAAAGACAACCCCAGAAAAGGCTCCCATAACCATAATTCCTTCAAGACCTACGTTAACGACACCACCACGTTCAGAGAAAACTCCCCCGATACTCGTAAAAATAAGTGGTGCTGAGTAAATCAGCATAGAAGAGACCAAGAGGGTGAGTAATGTTGTAATAGACATCCTTACTTACCTCCTTTAACTTGTTTTTTAGGTTTGACAAAGCGTTCGATAATATAGTGAACACTGACAAAGAAGATAATGGACGCCGTTACAATGCTGACAAGTTCAGACGGAACTTGCGCAGCGTTCATACCCGGCGCACCAACTTGTAGAACGCCAAATAAGAAGGCTGCAAAGAGAATTCCAATTGGTGAGTTTCCAGCAAGCAAACTAACTGCCATCCCGTTAAATCCGATAGCTAATGATGAACCTTGAACGTAAACGTTTTGGAAAGTTCCAAGACCTTCGACCGCTCCACCAAGACCAGCCAAAGCACCAGAGATGATCATTGATAGAATGATTGTACGTTTTGCTGAAATACCAGCGTACTCTGAAGCAT
>CAUVRF010000095.1:0-3835 GCA_963554245.1 uncultured Streptococcus sp. | reverse complement strand
AGATGGTTTTATCCAAGAAACGTGCCCGTCATGTCATTGAGGAAATTATTGCCCTCTTTCCAGATGCTAAGCCTAGTCTTGATTTTACTAATCATTTTGAACTCTTGGTTGCAGTGATGTTGTCAGCTCAGACCACAGATGCAGCGGTAAATAAGGCCACGCCAGGTCTCTTTGCTGCTTTTCCAACGCCACAAGCCATGTCTGTCGCGACAGAGAGTGAAATTGCTTCACACATTTCTCGCTTGGGACTGTATCGAAATAAGGCTAAATTCCTTAAAAAATGTGCCCAACAGTTACTAGACGATTTTGATGGTCAAGTGCCTCAGACTCGAGAGGAATTAGAAAGTCTAGCTGGTGTTGGTCGTAAAACAGCAAATGTAGTATTGAGTGTGGGCTTTGGAATTCCTGCTTTTGCAGTGGATACTCATGTGGAGCGTATCTGTAAGCATCACGATATCGTTAAAAAATCAGCTACACCACTTGAAGTAGAAAAACGTGTCATGGATGTTCTGCCACCAGAAGAGTGGTTAGCAGCCCACCAGGCCATGATTTACTTTGGACGAGCTATCTGCCATCCCAAAAATCCAGAATGTAACCACTATCCCCAATTATATGATTTTAGCAATGTTTAAGGGGACTTTGAAAAAGTTTTTGCTTGATTTTAAGGGTGCTTTGTGCTATAGTAAATGGTAACTAAATAGTCCTTTAAACCTGTCCCGTGAGGCAGGCAAGGAGCGCGATAAAGTAGAAGGGTGAAGTCTATACTGTTTACAGTAGGGCTCGCTTGGCTATACATTTCAAGTCTCCTTGTAGAAGGAGACTTTTCTTTTTGGAGGTTTGTCATGAAGACAAAAGAAGTTGTAGACGAATTGACTGTCAAACGAGCGATTACGCGAATTACTTATGAGATTATCGAGCGCAATAAAGATTTGAATAAAATTATCTTAGCTGGGATAAAAACGCGTGGTGTTTTCATCGCTCGTCGTATCAAAGAACGCTTGGAGCAATTGGAAAATATCACTGTTCCTGTTGTGGAATTGGACACCAAGCCTTTCCGTGACGATGTTAAAAGCGGAGAAGATACTTCTTTAATTTCTGTTGATGTGACAGACCGTGAAGTTATCTTGGTCGATGATGTACTCTATACAGGCCGTACCATCCGTGCTGCTATCGATAATATTGTTGGACATGGTCGTCCTGCGCGCGTGAGTTTAGCAGTTCTAGTCGATCGTGGACATAGAGAATTGCCTATCCGTCCAGATTACGTTGGGAAAAATATCCCAACCAGTCGTTCTGAAGAAATCATCGTAGAGATGACAGAACTTGATGGCCAAGACAGAGTTCTGATTACTGAAGAAGCCTAGAAAGCTGAAGGAGTAGCTATGTCAGAAAATCAACAAGCATTGAACCATGTGGTTTCTATGGAAGACCTCACTGTCGATCAAGTGATGAAATTGATTAAGCGAGGAATTGAGTTTAAAAATGGAGCCCAGCTTCCTTATGAAGACCATCCGATTGTTTCAAATCTTTTCTTTGAGGATTCTACACGGACACATAAGTCCTTTGAAGTGGCAGAGATTAAGCTAGGGCTGGAGCGGCTTGACTTTGATGTGAAGACCAGCTCGGTCAATAAGGGTGAGACACTGTATGATACCATCTTGACCCTATCTGCTCTAGGAGTGGATGTCTGTGTGATTCGCCACCCAGAGGTCGACTATTACAGAGAGTTGATTGCAAGTCCGTCAATTACAACTTCTATTATCAATGGTGGTGATGGTTCGGGACAACATCCTAGCCAGAGCTTGCTTGATTTGATGACTATTTATGAGGAATTTGGTCACTTTGAGGGTCTCAAGGTTGCTATTGCAGGCGACTTGGACCACTCACGCGTTGCCAAATCCAATATGCAGATTTTGAAACGCTTGGGAGCTGAACTGTTCTTTGCAGGACCTGAGGAATGGAGAAGTCAAGAGTTTGCGGACTATGGACAGTTTGTAACTATTGATGAGATTGTTGATCAGGTGGATGTTTTGATGTTACTCCGAGTTCAACATGAACGCCATGATAGTGGAGCCGTTTTTTCAAAAGAAGACTACCATGCTCAACACGGTTTGAACCAAGAACGCTATAATCGCTTAAAAGAAACAGCAATCATTATGCATCCTGCTCCAGTGAATCGAGATGTGGAAATTGCTGACCACTTGGTTGAAGCGCCAAAATCACGCATTGTCCAACAAATGACCAATGGTGTCTTTGTTCGAATGGCAATCTTAGAATCCGTACTGGCGAGTAGAAACGCCAACTAAAACACAAGACGTTAAAAGACGCCAGTGAGCGTCCACGAGAGGTGAAAATATGACAAAAAGACTTCTAGTATTAGAAGATGGCACAGTTTTTGAAGGCAAGGCCTTCGGAGCAGATATTGATGTAACAGGCGAAATTGTCTTTAATACAGGGATGACCGGCTACCAAGAATCCATTACAGACCAGTCTTATAATGGACAAATCTTGACCTTTACTTATCCTTTGGTGGGAAATTATGGAATTAACCGTGATGATTACGAATCCATCATTCCGACTTGTAAGGGAGTTGTCGTTTTCGAAGAAGCGCGTAGAGCAAGTAACTGGCGCAACCAAATGACGCTGGATGAATTTTTGAAAGCTAAGAAAATCCCTGGTATTTCAGGAATTGACACCCGTGCTCTGACAAAAATTATCCGCAAGCATGGTACGATGCGTGCAACCCTTACACATGTTGGCGATACCATGGACCATATCACAGCCCAGCTCCAAGCAACAGTCTTGCCGACAGACAATATCAAGCAGGTTTCTACTAAAACTTCCTACCCAGCTCCTGGAGTTGGTTTGAGTGTGGTCTTAGTAGACTTTGGTCTCAAGCACTCCATCTTACGTGAACTTTCTAAGCGTAACTGTAACGTGACCGTCGTTCCGTATTCAACAACGGCAGAAGAAATTCTCCACCTAAATCCTGATGGAGTTATGTTGTCAAATGGTCCAGGTAACCCAGAAGACATTCCAGAAGCACTGGACATGATTCGTGGTGTGCAAGGGAAAATTCCAATCTTTGGTATCTGTATGGGGCACCAACTCTTTGCTATGGCAAACGGAGCTAAGACCTACAAGATGAAGTTTGGTCACCGTGGCTTTAACCACGCGGTGCGTGAGATTGCTACAGGACGAGTAGACTTTACTAGCCAGAACCATGGTTATGCGGTTAGCCGCGAGGACTTGCCAGAGCATTTGATTATTACACACGAAGAAATCAATGACAAGTCAGTTGAAGGTGTACGTCACAGATACCAACCAGGTTTTTCTGTGCAATTCCACCCAGATGCAGCTCCTGGTCCACACGACGCAAGCTACCTATTTGATGAATTTATCGAGATGATGGAAGCTTTTAAACAAGTAAACTAAGAACGAGTAAAAGCTCGTCGGAGAATTTATGTAACTGAACACGGACGGAAAGCTCGGAATTTAGAGAAACCAACTTGGATTGTCAATCCTTCCTTGGTTTCCTAAAATTCAATCGCTTTCTATTCGTCCTTTGTATCTTATTTAATGTCGCTCTGTGAGGCGACGAATAGAAAGGCAGGTCGTTTCTTTTAGTCGCTATCAGGCGAACTAAAAACTCCCTGCACTAGATTTTTTACCGAAAAGTATCGTTTCGCTAAAAAATCGTCGGAGAATTTATTTAATGGCAACCTGAGAGTTGCCGAATAGAAAGGAGAAGGGTGGTCCGTATTTGCTGAACTGAATACGGGCTACGGACGGTGCTAAAAAGATAGTTATTCCTAGAACTGATAGTTCTTCGTCA
>CAUVRF010000094.1:0-4028 GCA_963554245.1 uncultured Streptococcus sp. | reverse complement strand
TTTACTCTACTACTTTACCACATTTGTTTTGGGTCTCCTAAGAATGTGCTCAGAAATTTTTATTCTCTATTACAGTACAGTTTGAAAACATTTTTAGTTTCTGTTTTATAATAATACTCAATGAAAATTAAAGAACAAACTAGGAAGCTAGCCGCAGGTTGCTCAAAGTACAGCTTTGAGGTTGCAGATAAAGCTGACGTGGTTTGAATTTGATTTTCGAAGAGTATAAAAAGCGAGCAAGCTCGCTTTTAGTCTATTTTACTAAAGTTTAGTAAGAGTGAACTGGTCAGAACAGATACAGAACTAAAGGCCATGGCTAGACCTGCCAGTTCTGGATTTAGGGCCAGTCCAACACCTGAAAAGACTCCTGCCGCTATCGGAATTCCGACGACATTGTAAATAAAGGCCCAGAAAAGATTGAGCAGAATACGATTAAAGGTTTTCTTACTCATATCAAAAGCACGAACCACTCCTAGGAGGTTATTGGTTGTTAACACCAAATCTGCTGACTCGATGGCGATATCGGTTCCAGCACCCATGGCAATTCCCACATCTGCTACACTGAGGGCTGGCGCATCATTAATACCATCCCCAACAAAGGCTACTTTGCCAGCCTCTTGTAGTTTATGGATTTCATGGGCTTTTTCTTCTGGCAAGACACCAGCAATGACCTCTTCAATGCCGATCTGATCGGCAATGGCACGCGCCACACCTGCATTGTCTCCTGTCAGCATGACTGTTTTAAGACCACGTTTTTTCAACTGACTGATGGCCAGCTTGGCATTTCCCTTGGGAATGTCTTGCAAAGCAAGCAAACCTTTGATTTCATTGTCCACAGCCAAGAAAACAACTGTCTTAGCTTCTTTTTCTAGTTCTTCTAGTTTTTCTTGATAAGCGCTAGAAATATCCATACTATCCAGCATTTTAGCATTTCCAAGCAGAACTTGTTTTCCAGCTATTTGCCCTGAAACACCTTTTCCATGCAAAGCTTGGAAATTTTCAACAGTTTGAAACTCAAGTCCAGCTTCACTCGCTCGCTTGACAATAGCCTCAGCCAGTGGATGTTGGGAAGCTTCTTCTAAAGAGGCAGCTAAGCCGAGCACTTCTGTCTCATCGCCAATGATATCAGTGACCACTGGTTTTCCTTCCGTCAAAGTCCCTGTCTTGTCAAACACAATAGTTTGGACTTTCTGAATTTCCTGTAAGACTGTTCCATTTTTGAGAAGAACCCCCATTTTGGCACTGCGTCCTGTCCCTACCATAAGAGCTGTCGGTGTTGCAAGACCCAAGGCACAAGGGCAGGCAATAATCAAAACCGCAACTCCATAGAGAAGAGAAGACACAAAGCTAGCTCCAAGCACGACTACACTATCCCTGAGCAAGACGAACCAAACCCAAAAGGTCACGATTCCTAAAATGACAACTGCTGGGACAAAAATCCCTGAAATCTTATCTGTCAAGTCCTGAATCGGCGCACGACTAGTTTGAGCTTTCTTCACAAAGTCTACAATCTGAGCCAAAACAGTCTCTGAGCCAACCTTTTCTGCCCTAAAAACAAGGGTTCCACTATTATTGATGGTTGAGCCAATGACGGTATCTCCAACTGTTTTGTCTACCGGCAAGCTCTCACCTGTCACCATGGATTCGTCAATACTGGACACACCTTCGACTACAACACCATCAACCGCAATCTTTTCACCGGGACGCACTCGAATCAGATCACCTACCTTGACTTGATCCAAGGGAACTTGAACATAGCTATCATCACGCAAGACTTCTGCTGTTTTAGCCTGCAAGTCTAGTAGTTTCTCCACAGCTTGTGAAGTATTTTTCCGCATTTTCTCTTCAAAAACTGCTCCCAAAAGAACGAAGAAGAGGATAAATCCAGCACTTTCAAAGTAGACAGGGAGCCCAGCGAAGAGGGCAACTAGACTATAGAGATAAGCCACTAGAGTTCCCAAAGCAACCAAGGTATCCATATTGGCATTGTGTTTTTTAAAGCTGGCCCAAGCGCTTTGGATATAAGGACCACCTGCTACTAACATAATAGGCGTTGTGGCTAGAAAGGTTCCCCAATGCATGACTTGGTGACTAATGCTGCCTGTCAACATCCCAATCATGAGAATCACAAGAGGCACAGTAAAGATACTGGTAATCCAAAAACGTTGCAAAAGTGACAAAGATTTTCGAGTCTTCTCAACGACGGTATAGCTTCCCTTTTGCATCTTCATTCCACATGAGAATTCATGTTTCCCCAACTCTTGAGGTGTAAAACGAATGACCTTTTCCTCGTCTACTCCGATTGGTTCTAGAATCCCTTCTTCTTCGAAAAGAATTTCCTTGTAACAGTTTGAAGGGGTGGCACGATGAAAGGTAATCTCAGCAGGGATCCCTTTTTGAAGCTGGATATGGGCTGGATGATATCCTTTTTCAGCTGTGATATGGATTTTTTGAATGCCATTTTCCAGGCTTGCTTTCACAATTTCTGTCATAATGTTCTCCTACTCTACAATCATCTTGCCGTGCATCATGTTCATACCACAAGCAAAGCCAAACTCTCCAGCTTGCTCAGGCGTGATTTCCACTACATACTCTTCCCCCATAGGCAGGTCCGCATGTACTCCAAAATCTGGAAAAACAATTTGATCCAGACAGGGTGAAGGATCCTTACGATCAAAGATAATACGAGCTGGCACTGATTTCTTGAGGATAATCAAGTCAGGCGTATAACCTCCCTTGACTTCCACTCGAATCTCTTGGTAGCCCTTTTTTTGCTGGGCCTTTTGTCCAGATTTTTCAGGCTTTTTGAAAAACCAAAACAAGATAAACGCGATAAGGGCAATACAAATAATGGTTACAATACTATTTAACATGACGTCTCCTTTACATACAATTACATTTTACTTCAGCAACTGCGCTAGCTTTTTTCTCAGAAATCACAGTTTCCAAGTCTGCCAAATCAGCCTGAGTGAAATCACATTCCATAATCAAATCAGCCACTAACTGTTTCATCCTACGAGAACAAACCTTGTCTTTGATATCTTGAACAAGCAAGTCTCGACTTTGATCCAAAGTTAAAAGAGCTGAATATACAAAGGACTTGCCCTCTTTTTTCCTAGTCAGGCACTCTTTCTCTACTAAGCGAGCCAAAAGAGTTTGAACAGTGGACTTGGACCAGTTAAACCGCTCTGCCAGAACCCTGATCAAATCGCTACTGGTCTGCTCCCCCTGCATCCAAACAATCTTCATGACCTGCCATTCTGCATCTGAAATCTGCATTGTTATTCCTCCTAAATCTACATTTGTCGATTACAGTTATTAGTATACTCTCAAAATCTACATTTGTCAACTATAAAAATTGATTTTTATATAACACTAGAAATGTTAAACACATTCCAAAACATTAAAAACCTCCACATCAGGTGGAGGCCATCTTCTTTACTAATACAATTTCAAGTCACGAGGGTCAACTGGGAAGGTTGGGTTGTATGGGTTGTGACGGAGTTTGAAGTGTTTGACATCTTCAATAGTCTGAGTTCCAGATAACTGCATGACTGTCTTCAATTCTGCATTTAAGTGCTCAAAGACTTGGCGCACACCAACACTACCACCAAGGGCCAAACCATAGATAACAGGGCGACCAATAGCTACCAAGTCTGCTCCTGAAGCCAAGGCTTTAAAGACGTGCTGACCGCGACGAACACCAGAGTCAAAGACAATTGGTACACGTTTATCAACTGCTTCAGCGACTTCTTGAAGTGAGTCAAAGGCCGCTGGCCCACCGTCGATTTGACGGCCACCGTGGTTGGTTACCCAGATACCAGAAGCACCTGCGGCAAGCGAACGTTCAACATCTTCACGGCATTGTGGCCCCTTGACATACACAGGAAGTCCTGAGTATGCAGCGATAAATTCTACATCGCGTGGAGACAAGCGTTGTTTGGCTGATTTGTAAACAAAGTCCATTGATTTACCAGCACCTTCTGGCAGGTATTCCTCAACAATCGGCATGCCAACTGGGAAGACAA
>CAUVRF010000093.1:0-4040 GCA_963554245.1 uncultured Streptococcus sp. | reverse complement strand
GACTCGGTTTTGACCTTTATCGAAAGGCAAGAGGTATTCATAACTCACCGGTCAAACCCGACCGCATTCGTAAGTCCATTGGCAAGGAAAAAACCTACGGAAAAATCCTGCAAGTAGAAGAAGACATCAAAAAAGAGCTGACTCTTCTCTCAGAAAAGGTAGCTCACAATCTCAGTCAACAAGGCAAAGCTGGAAAAATCATTATCCTTAAAATACGATATGCTGACTTCTCTACTCTAACTAGACGAAAAAGCCTCCCACAAGCAACACAGAACGCTAGTCAGATTTCTCAAACTGCCCTTCAACTCTACGAAGAGCTAGCTGAAAACGGAAAAGGCATCCGTTTACTAGGAGTCACAGTAACAGGATTTTAAAAAGCTTGAAGGAAGATTCCCTCAAGCTTTTTCTTATACAAATAAACGCACAAAACTATAGAGCAACAAGACACTACCGAGTACGATACGGTATTTACCAAAGAGGGTAAAGTCGTGCTTCTTCACATAGCCAGTCAAGAAGCGAATAGCAACCATGCTGACCGCGAAGGCTACTCCCATAGCAACCAAAAGCAAGAACAGTTGTCCAAAACTCAAGAGTTGACCTGCTTTTATAAATTTGAAAATCTTTAAAGCACTAGCCCCAAACATAACAGGAATTCCGAGGTAGAAGGTAAACTCTGTTACGACAGAGCGACTCGTTCCATTTAACAAACCACCGACAATCGTCGCACCTGAACGGCTCGTTCCTGGGAAGAGGGCGAGGACTTGGAAGAGTCCGATATAGAGAGCTGTCTTGTAGGGAAGCTTTTCAAGTTCTGTGACTGTTGGTTCAATAGCTTGCGCCTTATTTCTTTTTTCAAGATAGATAAAGGCAACACCATAGATAATCAACATAATCGCAACTGATACCATATTATGAAAATGAGTATCAAACCAATCATCCAGCTTAAAGACTAACAATAAAGGCAAGGTCGCAACGAGGACTTTTGACCACAATTGCCAAGTTTGACGGACTTCTACCTTATTTTTACCAGGTTTGAAGGGATTGAGCTTGTTAAAGTAAATCACCATAACCGCTAAGATAGCACCGAGCTGAATGACAACATTAAACATGGACATGAAGGCTTCATTTTGGTCCTTGTATTGTACAAATTCTTCAACCAAGATTAAGTGACCAGTACTTGAAATGGGCAACCATTCTGTAATTCCTTCAACAATCCCAAAAAAGATTGACTTCAAAATTTCAATAAAATACATACATTACTCCTTTTTCTGTCTTCTATTATAGCATAATTTCGGATGTTGCGATAGATTTTTTAGAAGGCGCCGATGCTACCACCGCCTCCGCCTCCTGAGAATCCTCCACCTGAAGAACCACTTCCAGAAGATACAGAGTAATTGCTAGCTGTGTTCGCGACAGCTGTATATTGCTTGATTTGTGCAGTTGAGGTGTAGAACTGTGAGTGCCAACCATAGGCTACATAAAGATTCAAATCTGGATTTTCAAGCTGAATATGGCGAACTTTCATTAACTTACTCACCTTCTTGGCATAACCAAAGAGAGTCGCATAGACCAGTAGACGGTTCCAAAGGACGATGCTCTCTAGCTCGGCCTGAGCCAGATGAGCGATGTCGCGAAGCATATTTTCAAAACTCGTCCAGAGATAGAAGATTTCTGCTCCTTCCTCAGTTAGAACTCCATCGCGATAGGCTCCTCGCGTGGCAAGATAAACCCAGAAACTAGCCCCTAATCCTGTCAATCCTAAGAGTAGAAATGGGATCGAAAAGAAACCATGTGTTTGCCAGCTATAGTAAAAGAATAGCAGTCCACCTAGAGCTGTTATGGCTGAACAGACCCGCATCCCAAGAGCAAGGCGGCGTTCCTCACTTGTCAAGGGACGATAGTAGCTTGGGATACGAAGTACATGGACCTTATCCTTGACACAAGACTGAATGCGTTGAAGTCTTCCTTCAAAGGAGCGTTTGAGACGCGAGCCTGTTTCTCGGATATGTTTTTCATCTGACTCTTTGGCACCACGGTAAAGGGAAGATGAAACTTGGTAATCAGGGAAGAGCTCTGAAATAGCCAATTCTTTCTTATTTGACAAAGTCATGCGTAGACATTCTTTCTCAAAATTGGACAAACCCTTTTCACTGATAATGCGCACATAAGGTTCCTCATCCCCTTGGAAAATAGATAAATGACCTCGATCTACTAAATCCAACAAGGTTGCCTGAATCAAACGTTCAAAAGTAAATTTACCAAACCCTGATTTGTTTAGAGGATTGACTTCCTCTAAGGAAGTTGAATACACTGCTTCTGCTAAAACCATTGGAGGCAAATCCATCGGTGGTTCGTAAAGTCGATGATCTTTTGGAAAGACCTTTTTAATGCTTGTACTCTGACGAAACTTCCTATAGAAGAGAGGAACTAAAAGTAAGAGGCTCATAAAAATGACGGGAAACACCCATTTCATCATTATCTCACTTTGCGCTTTTTCTGTCGCTATATTGCTTTCAATCCGGTTAAAATCCGTTAAACGTTCTTCCTCTAATCCTTGATCTGGAGCTCCTGCAAAAGCACTTCTCGGCCAGTAAGCATGTAATTCGATTTGACTCTTTCTAGGAAGGTCTTTCATTTTGACATGATAGAGATTATTTACTTTTTCAACACTAGAGTCCCTTAGGAGTTGTCCTGCATGAAAATAGAGTTTCTCTGCTGGAGTATCAGAGCTGACCTTAAACTCAATCTCTTTGATGTCTCCAGTACTATCTGTCAAGGGTTGCCAATTTAGCTCTGCGATATCCTTATATAAGAAGAGAAGGTTTGTTAGTTTCCAGGTAACCGTTACACGAACAGTATCTCCAGCATATCCAGCATTGTAAATTTTTACCTTGTAGCCGTCCTCTTCCTCCATAGTATAGAAGGAAGCATTTTGAACAATTCTTCCATTTTTAGAAACCTGAACGGTCGGATCGGGGTCAATATCAAATCCTTCTGGCATTTTCCCAGCTTTCCCGAGTCCAACTAACTGACCATTATAATCATCTCCAAAGCGGTAGGTAATTGTTTCCTTAAAAATTGCAGTATTATCTGCATGAATATTCAAATCACCCTGATAAGATAAGATATCAAAGTCTACTGCAAAAACCAGGCTCGGTATAAATAATAAATAAGTAAATACCAAAGCCAACAGCCATCTTTTTTTCATAATCGCTTCCCTTTCAATCTTTTTACCATTATATCATTTTTTATAAGTAAAGGCTTACTTGTATTGAAAATCTCACTATTTTTAGATACAATAGAGAGAGTCATTTTTAGACTAGAAATAGGAGAAAACATGAAAAAATTATGCTTATCTATCCTTGCTAGCCTAACCCTTACATTAGGACTGGTTAGCCAAGTCCAAGCCGACGAATATTTACGCATCGGAATGGAGGCAGCTTACGCTCCCTTCAACTGGACCCAAGACGACGATAGTAATGGTGCTGTCAAAATCGACGGTACCAACCAATATGCCAACGGCTATGATGTTCAAATCGCTAAAAAAATTGCCAAAGATCTAGGTAAGGAACCTTTGGTCGTGAAAACCAAGTGGGAAGGACTTGTTCCAGCCCTCACTTCTGGCAAAATCGATATGATTATTGCAGGTATGAGCCCAACTGCTGAACGCAAACAAGAAATTGCTTTTTCAAGCAGTTACTATACCAGTGAACCGGTTCTATTAGTCAAAAAGGACTCTGCCTATGCAAATGCCAAATCTTTGGAAGACTTTAGCGGAGCAAAAATCACTTCCCAACAAGGTGTTTACCTTTATGACTTGATTTCCCAAATCCCTGGTGTCAAGAAAGAAACAGCTATGGGCGACTTTGCTCAAATGCGTCAAGCTCTGGAAGCCGGTGTTATTGATGCCTATGTTTCGGAACGCCCTGAAGCACTGACTGCTGAAGCCGCTAACTCTAAGTTCAAGATGGTCCAAGTAGAACCCGGTTTCAAAACTGGCGAAGAAGATACAGCTATTGCCATTGGACTTCGTAAAGATG
>CAUVRF010000092.1:0-4235 GCA_963554245.1 uncultured Streptococcus sp. | reverse complement strand
CGAAACTTTTCTCCCACTTCTCAACCCGAAATCAGAAAACTCTTTGCCTCCTATCTCGGCGGTCTGATCACTGTTTCGCATGACAGACGCTTCTTAAAAGAGGTCTGTACAAGTATCTATCGCTTGACAGAACATGGTTTGGAAGTCGTCGATTTACAAGATTTATAAATGTTGAACATAGCAAAAATCCAGAGAGATTTCTCTGGATTTTTTTACATGTGTTTCAAGCGTTCGATTCGTTCTGAGATAGGTGGGTGGGTATAAAAGAGTTTTTGAAGTCCCCCACCTTTCTTAGGATCATTAATATAAAGAGCGCTGCTGGCATCGTCAACATGGTGATGCATCGGCTCGCTATTATCCAACTTGCGCAGTGCATTGATCATCCCTTGAGGATTGCGAGTCAGCTCCACACTGGATGCATCCGCTAGAAATTCCCTCTGACGGGAAATGGCTAATTGCACCAGGGTTGCTGCGAGAGGTGCCAGAACAATGGCTAAGAGAGAGACAACAAGCATGATAATCTCCAAACCATTTCCGTCACGATCATTATCACTCCGTCTGCGACCAGTGCCACCCCACCACATCATCCGTCCTGCCATACTAGACAGAAGGGTAATGGCACTGGCAAGGGCGACAGCAATGGTCGAAATGCGAATATCGTAGTTTCGGATATGACTGACTTCATGACCCATAACAGCTTCTAGCTCCTCACGATTCATGATTGCCAGAAGACCCGATGTTGCTGCGACTGCTGCATTCTGCGGGTTTGAACCTGTTGCAAAGGCATTTAAAGATGAATCCTCAATGATGAAAACACGCGGCATGGGAATCTGAGCGACCATGACCATATCTTCTACTACATGGTAGAGGTCTGGGGCTGTTTGCTCATCAACCTCACGCGCCCCATTCATGGACATGACAATCTCTGTTGATTGAAAGATCATGGTCAGAGCGTAGATAAGGCCGATAATCAAGGCAATAATCATGCCACCAAGACCTGAACGCATAAAGAGATAGCCAACCGCATAACCAACCAAGGCCAAGAGTAGGAAGAAAACCAGCAACAAAATCCAGGTTTTTCGTTTATTGCTCGCAATTTGATCAAACAACATCTTAGTCACCTAAACCGCTAAAGTCAACTTTAGGAACCGCCTTTTCCTCTTCAGGTGTTTGAAGGAAGTCTGCAGCTTTAAAGCCAAATAGTCCTGCGATGATGTTACTTGGGAAGCTTTCAAGTTTTACATTGTAGTTGCTGACAACACTGTTGTAGAGTTGACGTGAGTATGAAATTTTATTTTCTGTATTGGTCAACTCTTCTTGCAATTTGATAAAGTTAGCACTAGCTTTCAAGTCTGGGTAATTCTCTGCTACTGCAAAGATACCAGAAATCTGGCGGGTAAGGGCATCACTAGCCTTCATAGCTTCTGCCGGTGAAGTTGCTGCGGCTACTTGTCTACGAAGTTCTGTTACTTTTTCCAAGGTAGAACCTTCATATTTCGCATAGCCTTTGACTGTTTCAATCAAGTTTGGGAGGAGATCATTACGACGCTTCAACTGAACATCGATCTGGCTCCAAGCCTCCTTGGTCTGCATACGATTTTTAACCAAACCGTTATAGCTAACAATCACAAAAATAACAATCAGAGCCAAAACTCCAAGAATAATCCAAGTCATAATCTTATTCCTTTCTGCTTTTAGATTACTACCAGTATATCAAAATTTTAACGAATATGGTAAAATAAGATGATACTAGAGAAGGAAACTACTATGAAACCAGAAACATTTTACAGCCTACTAGCTGAGCAAAATCTTCCACTTTCTGACCAGCAAAAGAACCAATTTGAACGCTATTTTGAACTCTTGGTAGAATGGAATGAAAAAATTAACCTAACCGCTATTACAGACAAAGAAGAAGTCTACCTTAAGCACTTTTATGATTCGATTGCACCCATCCTGCAAGGCTTGATTTCAAATGAAACTATCAAACTTCTTGATATCGGAGCGGGGGCAGGATTTCCTAGTCTACCCATGAAAATCCTCTATCCTCAGTTGGAGGTGACCATCATTGATTCGCTCAATAAGCGCATCAACTTCCTTCAACTATTGGCTCAAGAGCTGGATTTGGAAGGTGTTCACTTTTACCATGGACGGGCAGAAGACTTTGCCCAAGATAAGAACTTCCGTGCCCAGTTTGATGTGGTGACGGCTCGTGCGGTTGCCCGTATGCAGGTTTTGTCTGAGCTGACCATTCCCTATCTTAAAGTCGGCGGAAAACTATTGGCACTCAAGGCCAGCAATGCTCCTGAGGAATTGCTAGAAGCCAAGAACGCTCTCAACCTCCTCTTCAGTAAGGTCGAAGACAATCTCAGCTACGCCCTACCAAATGGAGATCCGCGCTACATCACTGTCGTCGCAAAGAAAAAAGAAACCCCAAATAAATATCCACGTAAGGCTGGCATGCCCAACAAACGCCCACTTTAAACAATGGTGGGCCCTTGTTTAAAATTCAGGAAACCATTTACAAAATCAAACCTCGCTCTCCCATTTCCAGGCTCGGGAAAAAATGATTTACAAAATCATACCTCACTCTCGCATTTCCGGGCTCGGGAAAAAATGATTTACAAAATCATACCTCGCTCTCGCATTTCCGGGCTCGGGAAAAAATGATTTACAAAATCATTTTTTTCTGCTATACTATCACAAGCAAAGGTTTTTAATGTCATCCTGTGAGGTGACGAAGGCGCAGATTTATATAAATTTTTAAAAGATAGCTATTTTTTAAAAAGTCTTACTCTGAGGGCCTATTGCTGCAAAATAATGGGCTCTTTTTTGGTGCCCAAAAGTGAGGTTTTTATGAAACAGGAATCAACTGTTGACTTGTTACTAGACGTTGATCAACGTCCTTCTGCTGGTAAAGGTATTCTTCTCAGCTTCCAGCACGTATTTGCCATGTTTGGTGCAACCATTCTCGTTCCCTTAATTTTGGGAATGCCCGTATCGGTTGCTCTCTTTGCATCCGGTATTGGAACACTTATCTACATGATTTCTACTGGCTTTAAGGTTCCAGTTTATCTAGGTTCTTCATTCGCCTTTATCACGGCTATGTCTTTAGCCATGAAAGAAATGGGGGGCGATGTATCTGCCGCTCAAACTGGAGTTATCCTGACTGGTTTGGTCTATGTCCTTGTAGCAGCGAGTGTTCGTTTTGCAGGTACGAAATGGATTGACAAACTCTTGCCACCAATCATTATCGGACCTATGATCATCGTTATCGGTCTTGGTCTTGCTGGTTCTGCTGTAACGAATGCTGGACTTGTGGCAGATGGAAACTGGAAAAACGCCCTTGTAGCTGTCGTGACGTTCTTGATTGCAGCCTTTATCAATACAAAAGGAAAAGGTTTCCTTCGTATCATTCCTTTCCTCTTTGCCATCATCGGTGGGTATATCTTCGCTATGATGCTTGGTTTGGTTGACTTTACCCCAGTCCTTCAAGCCAACTGGTTTGAAGTCCCTGGTTTCTACTTGCCATTTAGCACTGGTGGTGCCTTTAAAGAGTACAACTTGTACTTCGGTCCTGAAACAATCGCAATCTTGCCTATCGCTATTGTAACAATTTCAGAACACATCGGAGATCACACAGTTCTGAGCCAAATCTGTGGCCGTCAATTCCTGAAAGAACCAGGACTTCACCGTACGCTTCTCGGTGACGGTATCGCGACATCTGTATCTGCCTTCCTAGGTGGACCAGCTAATACGACCTACGGAGAAAATACAGGGGTTATCGGGATGACTCGTATCGCTTCTGTCTCTGTTATCCGTAACGCGGCCTTCATCGCCATTGCTCTTAGCTTCCTAGGTAAATTCACCGCCTTGATTTCAACTATTCCAAATGCTGTGCTCGGTGGCATGTCCATCCTTCTCTACGGAGTTATCGCCAGCAATGGTTTGAAAGTTTTGATTAAGGAACGCGTTGACTTCAGTCAAATGCGTAACCTCATCATCGCAAGTGCCATGTTGGTACTTGGACTTGGTGGAGCTATCCTCAAACTTGGCCCAGTTACACTTTCAGGTACTGCTCTATCAGCCATGACAGGAATTATCTTAAACTTGATTTTGCCACACGAAAATAAAGACTAATCATTTATATACACAAAATCCACTCGATTGAGTGGATTTTTTAATTATGTGACTATTAGTCCGTCTCGCTCCGTAAGGTGCGAGACCAATAAACCACC
>CAUVRF010000091.1:0-4377 GCA_963554245.1 uncultured Streptococcus sp. | reverse complement strand
CAGTAGTTGAGTTCGCTCGCTTTGAAGTTGGTGAAGGTATCGAAAAAGCTGCAAATGATTTTGAAGCTGAAGTTGCAGCTACAATGGCAGCAGCCTTGAATAACTAAAGAATCTGAAACAAAATAGTTCTCAGCCACAAAAAAGCTAGAGGTTTCCAATTGAGGAACTCTAGCTTTTTAATTTTGACTCCTTCTCTTATTGTATTTTAAGAGGTTATTGGCCATGAGTATGAATCCCATGTTAATTCTCACTTGACGCTTACCTCTCAGATTACATCTCGTGTAACCCCAGCAAGCCTTTATCTGCCCCAAAACTTTGTTTTAGAGAATAGGCTCTATATGAGTATATAAAAAGCCCTTTAATAAGGGCTAAGTGCATTTAGGAGACTACACTTCAAATTCGTAGAGTGCTGTAGACAAATAACGTTCGCCGTTATCTGGTGCTAAAGCAAGAACTTTCTTCTCTGTACCTAATTTCTTGGCAACCTCAATTGCCCCGTAAATTGCTGCAGCTGAAGAAATCCCAACCAGGAAGCCTTCTTTTCCACCAATTTCACGGCCAAGCGCTAGAGCATCATCTGACGTTACGCGAACGATACCATCATAGGCTTTTGTATCAAGTGTTTCAGGAATAAATCCAGCTGAGATGCCTTGAATTTTGTGAGGTCCTGGTTTTTCACCAGACAAGATAGCTGACTCGTCTGCCTCAACTGCATAAACTTGAATGTTTGAATTTGCTGCTTTAAGAGCGTGAGAAACACCTGAGATCGTTCCACCGGTGCCAACACCACCTACAAAAGCATCTAGTCCATCAGAACCGAAAGCAGCCAGTATTTCAGCTCCTGTTGTTCTTTCGTGTACTTCTGGATTAGCTGGATTATTAAATTGGAGTGGAAGGAAGCCGTCTCGTTCAGCGGCGATTTCCTGAGCTTTGGCAATAGCCCCTTTCATTCCTTCGCTACCAGGAGTAAGGACGAGTTCAGCACCATAGGCTTGGATAATCTTGCGTCGTTCCACACTCATCGTTTCAGGCATGACGATAACAACTTTATATCCTTTAGCGGCACCAACCCATGAAAGACCGATACCAGTGTTTCCACTCGTTGCTTCAACAATAGTAGCTCCCGGTTTTAGAATACCATCTTGTTCTGCTTTTTCAATCATGCTAAGGGCAATACGGTCTTTTACTGACGATCCAGGGTTAAAAGCTTCTAGTTTAACATAGACGTCTGCAGCACCCTCTGGAACAATGTTGTTGAGTTTAACAATCGGTGTTTGTCCAATAAGTTCAGTGATATTATTATAAATAGTCATAGATATACCTCTTTGTATAAGATGATACTAGTATAACGCGCTTAAGGCTATTTGTAAAATATAGAAATCCTATCAAAGTGATAGGATTTTTTTATATCAAAGGTCTAAGCCATTAATTTTTAATCGATTGTGATAAGCCAATTCTAATAAATAGGTGTAAAGAGGGAGGATGTCCGTTTTTTTAGGGAATTCAAATTTATGGAAACTCAGATGCTCATTATGTGCTTTAAGAGAGATATTTTCTAAATAAGTAATCGTAATCTCACTATCATCTATACCTGCTCCAGCAGTTTCCATTTCAACGTTTACAATGTTCATCAAAAAGAGTGACTTAACAGACACCTTGCGACCAGTGGCACCTTGCTTATCTGTAAAAATAATACGAATATTTGTAAAGATGATGGAATCGCGAATAAGTTTATATCCACTTTGAATTTCTTCATTCTCTAGTAGATATTGTCCATATTCTTTGATAAGAGCTTCTTTGTTTTGCTCGCTGAAGTTACCAGCAAGTCCTTGAATAAATTTCCCAAACGCCATAAGTTCTCCTTCGTTTACACTAAGTTTACAGGGGCCTCAACTTCTCGTAAACCTTGATCGGTTAAAGTGATTTTTCCATTAAAGAAGTCCACAAGTGCAGCTTTAATATTTTCTTTTTCTTCTTTATCAACATAAATCATCGTATCGACTTGATCTGTAAAATTTGTATCTAGCTCCATGAGATTATGTTCTTTAAGGAAGTTATTGTACTCTTGGTACTGAGCGTAAGACATCTGAATGGCTATGCCAGCTTGCTCTTTGATTTCAATAATGCCAATTTCTTTGACAGCCAAGGCCACACTACCTGCATAGGCACGGATCAAACCGCCAGCACCTAGTTTGATGCCACCAAAGTAGCGTGTCACTACCACACAGAGATTGGTTAGATTATGATTTTCTAAGACACCCAGCATAGGGACTCCAGCAGTACCACTAGGTTCCCCATCATCACTCGTACGTTTGATTTCACTGCGTTCCCCTATAATAAAAGCAGAGCAGTTATGGGTGGCTTTATAGTGTTCTTTTTTGATGGTAGTGATGAAGTCACGAGCCTCTTCTTCGCTATAAACACGCTTGACATGACAGATAAAGCGGGATTTTTTGATTTCTTCTTGGACCTGCCCATCCTCTTTAATTGTTCTAAATTCCATGATTTAATTGTACTAAAAAATTACCTAAAGCGCTATATTTTTACGAATATTAAAGTATGAAAGTAAATCCAAATTATCTCGGTCGCTTGTTTACTGAGAAAGAATTAACGGAAGAAGAACGACAGGAAGCAGTGAGACTGCCAGCAATGAGAAAAGAGAAGGGGAAACTGTTTTGTCAACGTTGTAATAGTTTGATTCTAGAAGAATGGTATTTGCCTATTGGTGCCTACTATTGTAGGGAGTGTTTGCTGATGAAGCGAGTCAGGAGTGATCAAGCTTTGTACTATTTTCCGCAGGAAGATTTTCCTAAGCAAGATGTTCTCAAATGGTGTGGTCAGTTAACCCCTTTTCAGGAAAAGGTATCAGAGGGGTTGATTCGAGCAGTCGAAAAGAAAGAACCGACTTTAGTTCATGCTGTGACAGGAGCTGGAAAGACAGAGATGATCTATCAAGTTGTAGCTAAAGTGATTGATGATGGTGGTGCAGTTTGTTTGGCCAGTCCTCGAATTGATGTATGTTTAGAACTGTATAAGCGACTGCAGAATGACTTTGCTTGCGATATAGCGCTACTCCATGGCGAATCAGAGCCGTATTTTCGAACACCATTAGTTGTTGCGACGACCCATCAGTTATTGAAGTTTTATCAAGCTTTTGATTTGCTGATAGTGGATGAAGTAGATGCTTTTCCTTATGTTGACAATCCAATGCTTTACCATGCTGTCAAGAATAGTGTAAAGGAGAATGGATTGAGAATCTTTTTAACAGCGACTTCTACCGATGAGTTAGATAGGAAGGTTCGTTTAGGAGAACTAAAAAGATTGAGTTTGCCAAGACGATTTCATGGAAATCCGTTGATTATTCCTAAAACTATTTGGTTGTCGGATTTTAATCGCTATTTAGATAAGAAGTGTTTGTCACCAAAGTTAAAGTCTTATATTGAGAAGCAGAGAAAGACAGGTTATCCGTTACTCATTTTTGCTTCAGAAATTAAGAAAGGGGAACAGTTAAAAGAAATCTTACAGGAGCAATTTCCAAATGAGAAAATTGGTTTTGTATCTTCTGTAACAGAGGATCGATTAGAGCAGGTACAAGCTTTTCGAGATGGAGAACTAACAATACTGATCAGTACGACAATATTGGAACGCGGGGTTACCTTCCCTTGTGTGGATGTTTTCGTAGTAGAAGCTAATCATCGTCTCTTTACCAAGTCTAGCTTGATTCAGATTGGTGGTCGAGTTGGACGTAGTATGGACAGACCAACTGGTGAGTTGCTCTTTTTTCATGATGGATTAAATGCTTCCATCAAGAAGGCAATCAAGGAAATCAAGCAGATGAACAAGGAGGCGGGGTTATGAACTGTCTATTATGTGGACAGACAACAATGAGTGACTTGACATTTAGTCACCTCTTGCTGTTTAAGAATGATAACAACTATCTTTGTTCAGATTGTGAGTCTACTTTTGAGAAAATTGGTGAGGAATATTGTCCAAACTGTATGAAAACGGGCTTGTCAACTAAGTGTCAAGATTGTAAACTTTGGTGTAAAGAAGGAATTCGGGTTGATCATAAGGCAATCTTTATCTATAATCAAGCTATGAAAGACTTCTTTAGTCGATATAAGTTTGATGGGGATTTTATACTTAGAAAGGTTTTTGCTCCTGTTCTTGCTGAGGAGCTGAAAAAGTATAGAGGTTATCAATTTGTTGTCATTCCCCTAAGCCCTGGGAGATTGCTTGAGAGGGGGTTTAACCAAGTCGAGGGTTTGGTTGAAGCGGCAAGCTTTTCTTTTAAAGATATATTAGGGAAAAGAGAAGAGAGTGCTAGTTCTTCTAAAAGCCGTTTGGAAAGGTTAGCTACTGAAATTCCATTTTTTA
>CAUVRF010000090.1:0-4490 GCA_963554245.1 uncultured Streptococcus sp. | reverse complement strand
GTTTATTGGTCTCGCACCTTACGGAGCGAGACGGACTAATAGTCACATAATAAAAGAAAATCCTGATTTCAAGTAAAATCAGGATTTTTTCATAGATGCGATTTTTTCTGGGTCCGGTGTAACTCGGAGGGTCTTTTGTCCTGTGTAGGTTACAAAGCCAGGTTTTCCACCAGTTGGTTTGTTGAGCTTTTTCACTTCAATCATATCTACTTGCACGAGATTTGACAAGCGCCCTTTGGAAAAGTAGGCTGCTAGTTCGGCTGCGTCTGTTTTAACTTCATCAGATGGGTCAAGATTTCCTGAGATAACGACATGACTTCCAGGAATGTCCTTGGCATGGAACCAAAGTTCTTCCTTGCGAGCCATTTTAAAGGTTAGTTCTTCATTTTGCAAGTTGTTTCGACCGACATAGATGATGGTTTTGCCATCGCTTGCTAGATACTGCTCTGGTTTTTTGCGCTTGTGAATTTTCTCCCGTTGTCTTCTACGGATAAATCCTGTTTGGATCAATTCTTCACGGATTTCAGCGATTTCCTCCAGTCCAGCTTGGTTGAGGACGGTTTCCACGCTTTCTAGATAGAGAATGGTAGCCTTGGTTTCTTCGATTAGCTCAGTCAGGTATTTGACAGCTTCTTTAAGTTTCTGATAGCGTTTAAAGTAGCGTTGGGCATTCTGGCTGGGAGTTAGTGCCTTATCAAGAGCAATGGTGATAGGCTGATTGGTGTAGTAGTTGTCCAAGGTAACCTGATCTTGGTCATTAGGTACTTGGTTGAGGAAGGTTGTCAGCAATTCCCCTTTTTGTCGAAACTCTTCAGCATTGTCTGTCGCTAGTAACTCTTTTTCTTGTTTTTTCAGCTTATGGCGATTTTTTTGAAGTTCATTTTCAACACGACGAATCAGTTCGCTGGCCTGCTGTTTGACGCGATCGCGCTCTGCCTTGTCTTTGTAGTAGGTATCCAGAAGATCAGAAAGACTGGCAAAAGGCTCTCCTGCACGATTCGCAAAAGGAACTGGACTGAAGGAAGTCTCTGTTAAGCATGGCTTGGTTTTTTGACTGAAAAAGTTACGGAAAGTAGACAGTTTATCACTGACAAGAATGTTTTCCAATTCATTTGCTGTATCGCGTCCTAAACCTTGAAAGAGGCTTTGAAGATTTTTTGCTGTTAGTTCTTGGGTTTGCAGAATTTCAAAGAGCTTTTCATCCTTGACAGTATAAGGATTGAGAGATTCGGTACTAGGCGGAGCAATATAGGTTGAACCTGGAAGTAAGGTGCGGTAGCTATTTTGTGAAAAGCCAACGTGTTTAATGACTTCGAGGATTTTATGGCTGCTTTTATCAACTAGTAGAATATTGCTGTGTTTGCCCATAATCTCGATAATCAAGGTAGCCTGGATATGATCTCCAATTTCGTTTTTATTGGAAACCGTGATTTCCACGATACGGTCATTTTCGACTTGCTCAATCGACTCAATCAGAGCACCCTGCAAATACTTTCTCAAAACCATGATAAAAGTAGAAGGTTGGGCTGGATTTTCAAAAGTCGTTTGGGTCAGCTGGATACGACCAAAAACGGGATGAGCAGAAAGGAGCAGGCGATGACTTTGGCGATTGCTGCGGATTTGCAAGACCAACTCTTGTTCAAAAGGCTGATTGATTTTCTGGATGCGACCATTGACTAACTCACTTCGCAATTCCTCAACCATGTGGTGTAAAAAAAATCCGTCAAATGACATCGTTCTCTCCTTGTGATTGTATTCCATAGTATTATATCAAAAAGGTAGAATAAAATCATGGAAATGTGGTATAATAAAGCCAAGTAAAGAGAATCGAGAAGTACATGTATATTGAAATGGTAGATGAAACTGGTCAAGTTTCACAAGAAATCTTGCAACAAACCCAAGAAATTTTGGAATTTGCAGCCCAAAAAATAGGAAAAGAAGACAAGGAGATGGCAGTCACTTTTGTGACCAACGAGCGTAGCCACGAACTCAATCTGGAGTACCGTGATACAGATCGTCCGACAGATGTCATCAGCCTTGAGTATAAACCAGAGTTGGACATTGCCTTTGATGAAGAAGATTTGCTTGAAAATCCTGAATTGGCAGAGATGATGTCTGAGTTTGATGCCTATATTGGGGAACTGTTCATCTCTATCGATAAAGCGCATGAGCAGGCTGAGGAATACGGTCACAGCTTTGAGCGTGAGATGGGCTTCTTGGCAGTACACGGCTTTTTACATATCAACGGCTATGATCACTACACTCCGGAAGAAGAAGCGGAGATGTTCGGTTTACAAGAAGAAATTTTGACAGCCTATGGACTCACAAGACAATAAACGAAAATGGAAAAATCGTGACCTGATATCCAGTTTAGAATTTGCTCTCACAGGAATTTTTACTGCCATCAAGGAAGAACGCAATATGCGAAAACATGCAGTGACGGCTCTTGTAGTCATTCTTGCAGGTTTTGTTTTTCAGGTGTCACGAATCGAATGGCTCTTTCTCCTAATGAGCATTTTCTTGGTAGTAGCCTTTGAGATTATTAACTCTGCTATCGAAAATGTGGTGGATCTAGCCAGTCACTATCACTTTTCTATGTTGGCAAAGAAAGCCAAGGACATGGCAGCTGGTGCCGTGCTTGTGGTTTCCCTTCTTGCCGCAGTGATTGGTGCACTTATCTTTCTCCCACGCATTTGGGATTTACTATTTTAAACAATAAGAGGAAATTATGACATTTAAATCAGGCTTTGTAGCCATTTTAGGACGTCCCAATGTTGGGAAGTCAACCTTTTTAAATCACGTTATGGGGCAAAAGATTGCTATCATGAGTGACAAGGCGCAAACAACGCGCAATAAAATCATGGGGATTTACACCACGGATAAGGAGCAGATTGTCTTTATCGACACGCCAGGGATTCACAAGCCTAAGACAGCTCTTGGAGATTTCATGGTGGAATCTGCCTACAGTACTCTGCGTGAAGTGGATACTGTTCTATTCATGGTGCCAGCTGATGAGCCACGTGGTAAGGGCGACGATATGATTATCGAGCGTCTGAAAGCTGCCAAGGTTCCTGTGATTCTGGTGGTGAATAAGATTGACAAGGTTCATCCAGACCAGCTTTTGTCTCAGATTGATGACTTCCGCAACCAGATGGACTTTAAGGAAATTGTTCCTATCTCAGCCCTTCAGGGAAATAACGTTTCTCGACTAATCGATATTTTGAGTGAAAATCTAGAGGAAGGTTTCCAGTATTTCCCAGCTGATCAAATCACAGATCATCCTGAGCGTTTCTTGGTTTCAGAAATGATTCGTGAGAAGGTTCTTCATTTGACACGTGAAGAGATTCCACACTCAGTTGCCGTAGTGGTTGACTCTATGAAACGGGATGAAGAGACAGACAAGGTTCACATCCGTGCAACCATCATGGTGGAGCGTGATAGCCAAAAAGGCATTATCATCGGAAAAGGTGGTGCTATGCTCAAGAAAATTGGGACCATGGCCCGTCGTGATATTGAACTCATGCTAGGAGACAAGGTCTTTCTAGAAACTTGGGTCAAGGTCAAGAAAAACTGGCGTGATAAAAAACTAGATTTGGCTGACTTTGGCTATAATGAAAAAGAATACTAAGTAGAGGTGGGCTCATGCCTGCTTCTTGTTTTTACAGAAGGAGGACTTATGCCTGAACTACCTGAGGTTGAAACGGTTCGTCGTGGCTTAGAAAAATTGATCTTGGGAAAGAAGATTTCGAGTGTAGAGATTCGTTATCCCAAGATGATTAAAACGGATTTGGACCAATTTCGAAAGGAAGTGCCTGGTCAAGTAATTGAGTCCATGGGGCGTCGTGGCAAATATTTACTTTTCTATCTGACAGACAAGGTATTGATTTCTCATCTGCGGATGGAGGGCAAGTATTTTTATTATCCAGATCAGGTTTCTGAACGCAAGCATGCCCATGTTTTCATTCTGTTTGAAGATGGTGGCACTCTTGTATATGAGGATGTACGCAAGTTTGGTACCATGGAACTCTTGGCGCCAGATCTTTTGGATGCCTACTTTGTTTCCAAAAAACTAGGGCCTGAGCCAAGAGAGCAGGACTTTGATTTGCAGGTCTTTCAAGCTGCCCTAGCCAAGTCTAAAAAGCCTATCAAATCCCATCTCCTAGACCAAACCTTGGTAGCTGGCCTTGGCAATATCTATGTGGATGAGGTCCTCTGGCGAGCTCAGGTCCATCCAGCTAGACCTTCCCAGACTTTGACGGCAGAAGAAGCGTCAGCTATTCATGACCAGACCATTGCTGTTTTGGGACAGGCAGTTGAAAAGGGTGGCTCGACTATTCGGACCTATACCAATGCCTTTGGGGAAGACGGAACCATGCAGAACTTCCATCAGGTCTATGATAAGACTGGACAAGCATGTTCGCGCTGTGGGACAGTGATTGAGAAATTCCAGCTCGGTGGACGAGGAACTCATTTTTGTCCTCAGTGTCAAA
>CAUVRF010000089.1:0-4526 GCA_963554245.1 uncultured Streptococcus sp. | reverse complement strand
TCAAGACACCTCGTATCTTGACCCTTGAAGAGTCTCTTGAGTTCTTGAACGACGATGAGTACATGGAAGTAACGCCTGAGTCAATCCGTTTGCGTAAGCAAATCCTCAATAAGGCAGAGCGCGAGAAAGCCAACAAAAAGAAAAAATCAGCTGAATAAGAGCTAGAAAGAGATAAAGATGGTCTATTTAATCATAGGGATACTCTTATTACTACTCTATGTATTTGCGACACCCCAAAGTATCAAAGGAACAGTCAACATCGTTATCTTGGTCTTTGTAGTTGTTGCACTCTTGATTTTGCTGATGTTGTCCATCTTGCAAATCTTCCAATTACCGACAGAATTCTTTGTCACAATCGCCATGCTGGCCCTAGCCTACTTTAGCTTGAGAGACATTACGCTCATGTCTGAAAAAAAGAGCAGAAGAAGATAAATAGAAAGAGAGCTTCGGCTCTTTTTTTTAGACTTAGACAGATAAAATTGTTAAAATATTTTTGTAAAATTTATTGACAAGCCATGATAAAAATGATACCATAAACGCAAAAAGAAATCGGTTTCAAAAAAGAGAGAGGAGGATTTATTTTGTTGCATTGTTGCTCAGGGTGTGCTTTTTTTGAAAGGAAAAATAAAATGAAAACGAAAAAACATAGATTACTCGCTCTAGCTCTTATTTCAAGCTTTACATTAATGGGAGCCGTATCAGCTGCTGTACAATATCCAGATGGAGGAGTATGGACATACGGAGAAGGCTCAGGAGGTGGTTGGGCTTTTTCAAATTACTATCATGGTAAAAAATATCATTATTCTTCTCTTGTAAGTAGATGGGATAGTCATTCAAATAAAGGAGAAGCAGTTGCAGGAAAAACTTCAGAGGCTTGGATTTGGACTGAATTTGGGGAACAAGTATCATTTTACTATGATTATGACGACTAATATTTAGTTTTCTTAGATAATTCCCTTTGTAAGAAATTACAAGGGGAATTTTGTTTATAAGGAGTCTACTATGAAGAAACTATTCATATTATTATCAACTTTTTTTCTCAGCTTCTTCCTTGCTTGGATTATTGTCTTACGTGCGCCACAATATTTATTTGCAAGCTATGATTCCGTTTCCTTACTTCGTGTCAAAAAAGATACTCAGGAACCGACGCGTGAGGTATTTGAAAAGGAATTAGAGAATTTTGTAAACTCAGAACAGAGTTTAATAGCTAGAAGAATCGTAGAGCCGAGTAAGGATGGGACGACTCACTTTACTTATGCAACTTATGGTCAGGGAACTTTACCAAAAGAATTCCAAGAAGCTAGCCAAGAAAGTCGTGAACGTAGTGATCCGCTAAATAGTTATCTCCTTTTGTCAGGCTCCTTGACGAAAGAAAAGCTTGCCGATAAATTAGGAGATTTGGGTTATAAAGCAATTCCTGACCGAAAGACACCGCCCTATTCTCTTGCTTTTAGAATGTTACTAATTCCCCTTATTTTAATTAGTTTAGCAATATTTGGCTTATCTTTCTTTGCTCTAGTGATTATCACTCGGATTAAGGAAATGAGAGCTGCAGGTATAAAACTCTTTTCTGGTCAGACTCTCTTATCCATCATGGGGCATTCTTTATCTACTGATATCAAATGGCTCCTTCTATCAGCCCTCCTTTCCTTCCTAGGTGGGGGAGTCGTTCTTTTTAGTCAAGGTTTGTTTTATCCTATCTTGTTAGCCACCTATGGTTTTGGGATTAGTTTCTATCTGTTGTTTTTATTGGGGATTTCAATTTTACTAATGCTCCTTTATCTAATGAGTTTGAGTTATAAAGCATTAGTTCCCGTTATTAAGGGAAGATTACCCCTTAAACGCCTGATGGCTTTAACCCTATTGTGTCAGTTAGTAGCTGTTTTTACAGTAGGCTACGCTGTTAAGACAGGTTTGACGTCTTATCAACGATTGAAAGAACTTGAAATTTCAAAACAAGCATGGCAGGACAGAGCAGACTATTACCAGATTTTCTTTGGCTTAGGTGATAGAGTAAAAGATACAGAAAATCAGAATAAGTGGTATGCCTTTGCCAAGGAAGCAATAGAAGAAGAACAGGCTCTATTTGTAAAAGATAATCTCATTCATTTTGCAAATCCTCAAGGAAAAAATGAACAGGGAGAGACACTGGATACCTATAGTCCAGATGCTAATGTTCTCTATGTCAGTCCAAGTTATTTGGACAAGGAAAATGTATCTGTAAATGGTGAGACTAGACAGAAACTAGCCCATCTCCAAAAAGGGGAATTTGGACTCTTATTACCAGAATCTCTTCGTTCACAGGAAGCAGAACTTAAGAAAGCTTTTGAAGAAAGATTGAGTGATTATGGAAAATCTGGTGAGGAGGCAAGTGCTCCTTTAGAGTATGAAATGAGAGCGATTGTTAGTTATCTTCCAACTGGAGAAAAGCGGTTTGTTTATAATAACGGTGAGAATCCCGTATCCACTCAGTATTTGACTGATCCGATTTTAGTTGTATTTACTCCAACATCTATAGGTGATAGTATCATTTCCAAATCTAGTTGGTCTATCAATGCTGGTAAGAATATCTTTGTCAAAGGATATGAAGATGGGATTAAACTCTTGAAAAATGCAGGAATTTATGAGCAAGTATCCTATCTTAAAGAAGGAAGAAGTGTTTATCTAACTCGTTATAATGAAGTTCAAACTGAAACAGCAACTTTAATCTTAGGAGCTATTGTGGGGATAGCTAGTTCCTTGTTACTCTTTTATTCTGTCAATCTTCTATATTTCGAGCAATTCCGTCGAGATATCTTGATTAAACGAATTTCAGGTTTACGATTTTTTGAAACACATGCTCAGTATATGGTTAGCCAATTTGCCAGTTTTGTATTTGGTGCTAGTTTCTTTATTTTAAGCAGTCGAGACTTGGTGATTGGCTTGCTCACTTTATTAGTCTTTCTAGCTAGTGCAGTTTTGACGCTTTACCGTCAAGCTCATAAAGAATCTCGTGTTTCTATGACAATTATGAAAGGAAAATAGGATGATTGAACTAAAGAATATATCTAAAAAATTTGGAAGCCGTCAGCTATTTTCAGATACGAATCTTCATTTTGAAGGTGGGAAAATTTATGCCTTAATTGGTACAAGTGGCTGTGGTAAGACAACACTCTTGAATATGATTGGACGATTAGAGCCATATGACAAAGGGCAAATCATCTATGATGGCACCTCTCTTAAGGACATCAAGCCCTCTGTTTTCTTTAGAGATTACTTAGGATACTTATTTCAAGATTTTGGCTTAATTGAAAGCCAAACCGTCAAAGAGAATCTCAATCTGGGTTTAGTTGGCAAAAAGTTGAAGGAAAAAGAGAAAATCTCTTTGATGAAACAAGCTCTAAACCGTGTTAACCTCTCTTATTTAGATTTAAAGCAACCTATCTTTGAATTATCAGGAGGAGAAGCACAACGTGTTGCACTAGCGAAGATAATTTTAAAGGATCCACCTTTGATTCTCGCAGATGAACCAACCGCTTCACTAGACCCCAAAAACTCTGAGGAATTACTTTCTATCCTAGAATCTTTAAAAAATCCGAATCGAACGATTATTATTGCGACCCACAATCCTCTGATTTGGGAACAAGTGAACCAAGTTATTCGAGTTACCGATTTATCTCATCGATGATAAGAGAACATTAAGTTAGAAGAAAGAGTCACAAATACACTTTGTGGCTTTTTTATTTTCATAAAAATGGTAAAATAGTAGGAGTAGAAATGGAGTTTGAGACATGAAAGTAATCGATCAATTTAAAAATAAGAAAGTACTTGTTTTAGGTTTGGCTAAGTCTGGTGAGTCTGCGGCCCGTTTGCTAGACAAGCTGGGTGCTATTGTGACAGTAAATGACGGCAAGCCTTTTGAGGAAAATCCTGCTGCTCAAAGCTTGCTGGAAGATGGGATAAAGGTTGTCACTGGTGGGCATCCTTTGGAATTATTGGATGAAGATTTCGCTCTGATGGTGAAAAATCCAGGTATCCCTTATAGCAATCCCATGATTGAAAAGGCATTGGCAAAGGGGATTCCGGTCTTGACTGAGGTGGAATTGGCTTATTTGATCTCAGAAGCGCCAATTATCGGTATCACTGGTTCAAATGGGAAAACAACCACAACTACTATGATTGGGGAAGTTTTGACTGCTGCTGGCCAACATGGCCTCTTGTCAGGGAACATCGGCTATCCTGCCAGTCAAGTGTCTCAAACTGCAACGGCTAAGGACACGCTTGTCATGGAACTTTCTTCTTTCCAACTGATGGGTGTTCAAGAATTCCATCCTGAGATTGCGGTTATTACCAACCTTATGCCCACTCATATCGACTACCATGGTTCTTTTGAGTCCTATGTGGCAGCTAAGTGGAATATCCAAAATAATATGACAGCAACTGATTTCCTTGTCTTGAACTTTAACCAAGACTTGGCAAAAGAATTGGCTAGCAAAACACAAGCCACTGTTGTTCCATTTTCAACATTGGAAAAGGTTGATGGAGCT
>CAUVRF010000088.1:0-4971 GCA_963554245.1 uncultured Streptococcus sp. | reverse complement strand
CTTAGTTGGCGATTAGTATTTACCCAATCTTCTATAGATTTTCTTCCGGAAATTGAGTTTACTTCAATATATTCATCAAGCGAATACCCTGACTTCCCACTTCCAGATTGAACCTGGAATACTCCTTCACCATTCGAACCACTCGTTGGCTCCCAGTCTACACGAAGCTTCACTTTTCGATTTCCTACTCGAGCTTCAATTAGTTTACCACCCTTACCAGAAATGGTCTTACTCGTCGGTTTATTTGCCTTCCAGCTGTCATAGTTACTGGAATAATCAACCTGAATTTCGCCATTTAGTAAAACCGTCTTTGTGATAGCTGATAAGCTAGTTACTGCTCCACTAGCTATCAGTACATTCCCATATTGTACCCCTGATACAGATGCTGCCGTACCAGCTACGATACTTGTCCCTGCTGTTGGTGGACCAGCCATGATACTCAAGACTTCAAGGGCACCACTCGCAAAGTAAACTCCCAATCCAGAGAATATTTGAGCTACTCCACTCCAAAATTCGACTGAATTTGCTTCAAAGTTTTGGGCTTTTAGTTCATCAAGCTTTTTGTTAACCAAATGAGTATAGTCATCATCATATTTCCCATTTTTTAAAACGACATAGCCTTGCTCCAAGGGATGAATGTCAATGATATTCCCTGTTTCATCAATCTTAAGAGTGTGATTGTAGTCGTCAATTATTTTATCCCATTCGGACTTGTCGTGACCTTTTAAGCGCTTCTTTAATTCGGCACGATAGTAGGCATCACCATCTTCTGATAACATCATATCCCTTGATGCTTTATTGATTGCACGAGTTTCAGAGTCTTGAAAATCTCTTTTGGCATGCGAAACAATCTTCACATCCTTCATTTTCTGTACCCAGCTCATGTCCACACCGTCCGCAGAGTAGTTACCATCACTATCGACAATGATTTTACTCAGTTGTGTAGCTCCTTTGATAGCTAAGCTAAGGACTTCTAGGCTATCGTTGAAATACTGGGAAACCTGTGAGACAAAAAATTCTAGTTTTTCAATCTTGTCTTCCAAATCCTGAATACCTGACTCAATTTGAGACTTGGTATTGTAGAGGATGGTCTTTTCAGAGAAGGCTTTCCCCCAATTAAATGTAAAGATATCTTTGATTTCGTTTAGCCAGTTCTCCCTCACTTGAATCTGAGCTTCTACGATGGCTAACTGCTCTTCCCTCAATTTTTTCAGTTCCTTGAGCTGGTCTAGGTCCAAATCACCATATCCAGAGACCTGAGCATCCGCATTTTTGTAGGAGGTCAACTCTAGTTGGATGTCGTCTATCGCTGCTTGTAACTTCTTGATGCTGGGGATGATAATCTCTGTAAAGAGACTTTTACCAGCTGTGTAAGCTGCTCCTGTCAGCTCACCTGAGTCTAAGGAGGAAATCAGGTGGTCACATCCACTAGATAAGCGGTCTGTGACTTCATTTGCGACTCGGAGATTGTTAGTCATGGCCTGAATCAATTCTTGGGATTCTTGTGCGCTGTATTTTACTCCCATGGTAGCCGATTCCTTTCCGCTATCAGTTCTTCTCTGGCTTCATTGAAAGATCGACGAGCCTTCTTCGTTTGTTTTTCCAAGGCATCCAGTTCCTCTTCTACATAAGAGTTGACCTGTCGCTGAATGGTTCTATTTTCACTTTCGATTTGCTCTATCACTTGATGAGAACTAGGTGAGAGAGACAATAGAGTTGCCATACGATGGTGAATGCTCTGGATTTCTGAGTGAAAGTCAGTTACCTGCTGTTCATATTGTCTTTTTAGAGTCTGAAGACTTTCTTCCTTATCGTCAATCTTGACAATCTCTCGCCAAAGTTTGTCGCGCTTTTCTTCGTTCTTATCTGCCATTCCTTAGTGACTCCATCTCTTAGCTTGCTCTATATCACGTTTTTCAATTCTATGAGCAATTTCTGGAAACTTATTTGCTTGGGTCAAAACAGCCGAACTAAAATCACTGACTGCCTGAAGCATTTGATTACAGGCCTGACGTCCCGCTTCCATCCCAGCAATTTCAGAAGTATATGAAAATTCTACCTGCTGATTTTGCTTGTCACTCGTGTCATACCCAACCAATTCATTAATAGCTGCCTCTGCTGCTATCATACTAGATTTTATCTTTCCACCCATACTTTAAACTCCTTTTCATAAAATCTATATTGACTCTATCATATCACAAAAACATGATGATTTCACAATAAATCTTATGAGCATTAAACACTAGTAATGACAGACCTGACTTATCTCACACGATGATTATAAAAGACAAAGTCCTAAGAAAAATTCTTAGGACTTTGTCTTAATAGATACGTTAGTTTGACTGACATGAACTCCTAAAGTTCTGTACGATTTTCGATGGCTCTTAGGAGCGTTACTTCGTCCGCATATTCGATATCTGCTCCTACTGCTAGACCTCTTGCTAGACGAGTAACCTTAATCCCTGCAGGTTTAAGTAGTCGAGAGATATACATGGAAGTTGCTTCACCATCAGCAGTCGCATTGGTGGCCACGATGACCTCTGAAACTTCGCTATCCATGAGGCGAGTCATGAGACTTTTGAGGTTGATGTCATCTGGGCTAATTCCATTCATAGGGGAAATCAAACCGTGTAAAACATGGTAAAGTCCGTGGTATTCTTGGATGTTTTCCATAGCAGCGACATCGCGGCTATCCTCCAGAACCAGAATCGTAGACTGGTCACGGCTAGGATCGGTACAGATAGAACAAGGGTCATCATCTGTCAAGCGTCCACAAATAGAGCAATAGGTCAATTCTCGCTTGGCTGCAAGAAGATTTTTTGCAAATTCATTGACGTCGTCATCCGGCATTCCAATAGTATAAAAGGCCAGTCGAGTTGCTGTCTTAATCCCAATACCAGGAAGTTTGGAATAACTGTCAATCAACTTAGCAATAGGTGTTGGATAAAGCATGGCTTCCTTTCTAATTCATTGGATGGTGTTGGTTATATAAATTGATAATGTCGCGAGCAATTGCTGGCCCAACATTTTTGGTTAAATTGGTATTATGAGGAAAGACTACTGCAACTGCAATTTGAGGATTTTCTGTTGGAGCATAGGCCACGGCATTGGTATTATTAGCTTCTTGACCACCAGCTACATAGCTTTCACCTGTACCGGTCTTACCACTGATAGAAACAGTGGCGCCATCTGAAAACGCCCGTCCTGTCGTAAGGGGACTAGTTCCATGCGATACTTGGTAAAATCCTTGGTGCAAGATACTCATATCGGAGTCGGATATATTGACCTTATTCATCTCTGTCGGTTGCAGTTGCTGAATCAAGTCACCCAGTCCTCCCTTATCATTATTACCATAAATGCCTTCAACAATACGAGGAGCCACACGAACACCATCATTTGCAATAGTTGCTACATACTGAGCCAACTGCATGGGCGTATAGTTATCAAACTGCCCAAAGGAATTGGTGATGTAATTAGCAAAGCTATACTCTTTGGGAACAAATCCAGTAGATTCATCTGGTAGGTCAATCCCAGTCGCAGACCCCAAGCCATATTCGCCAAAGGTTGAACGCAATTTCCCCATAGCAGACTCTAGATTGCTGGTGCCGACAAACATATTAGGTTGATAGGTCTGACCCATCATTCCTAACGCGGTTTGAACCACGTAGGCATTAGATGAATATTCTAGAGCCTCAACTGCTGTAATCGGGAAAGAACCATATGCCAATTTATACCAAGAATAAATTGGAGCTGAACCTTGGAAAACAATAGGCTGATCTGTTAAGGTTTGGTTTCCTGATAAAACACCATTTTCCCAACCTGAACTGATGGTAGCTGCCTTAACGACAGATCCTGGTACGAAGACATTGGTTACTGTACCAAGTGAGTCTGGTGTCAAGTCTCCTGTTTCTAGATTGTGTTTTATTCCTGACATTGCCAATACAGCACCTGTCTTAGGATTAAGGGCTACTGCATAAACACCTTCTGAGTATTTAGCACCACCATTTGTAAGTTCAGAATTAAAATAACTCTTCAAAAGGCTGTCTACGCTATCTTGGAAGGACAAATCAATGGTTAATTTGATGTTTTTACCCTTGCTTCCTTCTTCGACATTTTCCACACTCTCCATGTCTCCGTGCTTGTCCAAATGGATTTCCTTGACGGTACGTTTTCCTTGCAAGACTTCTTCGTATTGCTTTTCAAGATAGGAAGTTCCCACTCGGTCATTGAGAGAATACCCTTTTTTGAGATAGGCATCAACTTCCTCTGCTGGAAGTCCTGACTTTTCATTTGAAACGCTACCGACGATTGTCGATAAAGATGTATCCAGTACTTTACGATCCCATGAGGTTGAAATGCTGATACCTGGTAATTCCTTGGACGCTGATGCAACGAGAGCAACTTGGGTATCATCTAAGGCATCCGTAGAAATGGTTCCTGTCGCAAAATTTTCAACAGCATTGAGCTGACTAAAGAGATAGATTTCCTTTTTCTGGTCATCTGTATAATTAAGTTGACTCACGTCAATGCTTTCAACCGCATTATTGTAAAGTGTCGCTTCCGATAAGCGGTTCCCATCTGAATCCAGGCGTTTGTCGCTTGGCAAGGATTCAACTGTTTTTTTGTAAATATCCTGGTCCGCCAAGTAGTAGTCTGCAATCTGTCGATCTGTCAGATCTGGGGAAGTTACATTTACATATGTGAGGAGTTTCTTGGCTGTCTCCTTCAATTCAGCTGCTGTCATTTTATTGTTTCGTGTGAAAGAAACAACCTGCTTGACAGTATTTTCTACCAAGGGTTTCCCTGCCGCATCATAGATCTGTCCACGAGCTGAACTGGTTGTTACCCTTGTTTGGCTGGCTGAGGCCAATTTTGTTTCATAGAAATCTTTATTGAGCACCTGCATGTATAACAAACGACCAATAATGGCCATAAAGAGCAGGATGACAATCGCAAATAGTAAATTAAGCC
>CAUVRF010000087.1:0-5019 GCA_963554245.1 uncultured Streptococcus sp. | reverse complement strand
TGCTGAAAAATAAAATTGGGATATTACCAGTCGTAGACAATCATCAGGTCTACGGTGTCATTACAGACCGCGATGTTTTTCAGGCTTTCTTGGAAATCGCCGGATACGGAGAAGAGGGTATCCGTGTTCGTTTCATTACAGAAAATGAAGTCGGAGTACTGGGAAAAATTGTAGCTCTAATCGTAGAAGAAAATCTAAATATCTCGCACACAGTTAATATTCCGCGTAAGGATGGGAAGGTCGTCATTGAAGTTCAAATTGATGGGAAAATCGATTTGACTTCATTAAAGGATAAGTTTGAAAAAGAAGGAATTCAAGTGGAGGAGATCACTCATACCTCTGCCAAAGTCCTTTAAACCAGAGGCTTTAGAGCCTCTTTTCTTCTGCCATCAAAAGCGGTGAAAAGCAAAATATGGAAAGAAATGAGAGATTATGGTATAATAAAACGATATGAAAAGGAGTATCTATGGACATTTCAGAAATTCGTCAAAAAATTGACGCAAATCGTGAAAAATTAGCTTCTTTTAGGGGGTCTCTTTGACCTCGAAGGCTTGGAGGAAGAGATTGCCATCTTGGAAAACAAGATGACAGAACCTGATTTTTGGAACGATAATATCGCGGCCCAAAAAACGTCGCAAGAATTAAATGAATTAAAAAATACCTACAATACCTTCCGTAAAATGGAAGAGTTGCAGGATGAAGTTGAGATTTTATTGGACTTTTTAGCAGAAGACGAGTCAGTCCATGATGAACTGGTCGAACAGTTGACAGAACTGGATAAGATGATGACCAGCTACGAGATGACCCTTCTCTTGTCAGAACCTTATGACCATAATAATGCAATCTTAGAAATCCATCCAGGATCTGGTGGTACTGAGGCACAGGACTGGGGCGATATGTTGCTTCGTATGTATACTCGTTATGGAAATGCCAAAGGCTTTAAAGTAGAAGTCTTGGATTACCAGGCTGGTGATGAAGCAGGTATCAAGTCTGTGACCTTGTCTTTTGAAGGCCCCAATGCATACGGCCTACTTAAATCAGAAATGGGTGTTCACCGTTTGGTCCGTATTTCGCCATTTGACTCTGCCAAACGTCGCCATACTTCATTTACATCCGTAGAGGTTATGCCTGAGTTGGATGATACCATCGAAGTGGAGATTCGTGAAGATGATATCAAAATGGATACCTTCCGTTCAGGTGGTGCTGGTGGACAGAACGTCAATAAGGTGTCAACAGGTGTGCGTTTGACACACATTCCTACGGGAACTGTCGTCCAATCAACGGTCGATCGTACCCAGTATGGAAATAGAGATCGTGCCATGAAGATGTTGCAGGCTAAGCTCTATCAAATGGAGCAAGAAAAGAAAGCTGCGGAAGTTGATTCCCTTAAAGGTGAGAAAAAAGAAATCACATGGGGAAGTCAAATCCGTTCATATGTTTTCACGCCTTATACTATGGTAAAAGATCACCGTACAAGCTTTGAAGTTGCTCAGGTAGATAAGGTGATGGATGGAGACCTTGATGGTTTTATCGATGCCTACCTCAAGTGGCGAATCAGCTAAGATAGAAAGGAACTCATATGTCAATCATTGAAATGAGAGATGTTGTCAAAAAGTATGACAATGGAACGACTGCCCTGCGTGGTGTATCTGTTACCATTGAACCAGGAGAGTTTGCCTATATTGTAGGACCTTCTGGGGCAGGGAAGTCAACCTTTATTCGAGCTTTATACCGAGAAGTAAAGATCGAAAAAGGAAGCCTATCAGTTGCAGGCTTTAATTTAGTTAAAATTAAGAAGAAAGATGTCCCACTACTACGTCGTAGTGTCGGGGTAGTCTTTCAGGATTACAAACTTTTGCCTAAGAAGACCGTTTATGAGAATATTGCCTATGCAATGGAAGTAATCGGTGAGAGCCGTCGCAATATCAAAAAACGTGTTATGGAAGTATTGGACCTGGTTGGTTTGAAACATAAGGTTCGCTCTTTCCCTAATGAACTCTCAGGTGGAGAGCAGCAACGGATTGCGATTGCTCGCGCGATTGTCAACAATCCTAAGGTATTGATTGCTGATGAACCAACAGGAAACTTGGACCCAGATAATTCGTGGGAAATTATGAATCTGTTGGAACGCATCAATCTCCAAGGTACTACAGTATTGATGGCTACCCATAATAGCCAGATTGTAAATACCTTGCGCCACCGTGTCATTGCCATTGAAAACGGCCGTGTCGTTCGTGACGAAGCTAAAGGAGAATATGGATACGATGATTAGTAGATTTTTTCGCCATTTATTTGAATCATTAAAAAGTTTAAAACGAAATGGCTGGATGACAGTAGCAGCAGTAAGTTCGGTTATGATTACCTTAACACTCGTTGCCCTGTTTGCATCTGTAATTTTTAATACAGCGAAACTGGCTACCGATATTGAAAACAACGTTCGGGTCATGGTATACATTCGTAAAGATGTAGCTGATAACAGTGAGACGATTGTAAAAGAAGGTCAGACAGTTACCAACAATGACTACCACAAGGTCTATGATGCTTTGAAAGCTATACCTGCTGTTAAGAGTGTTACCTTCTCAAGTAAAGAAGAACAGTACGAAAAACTGACGGAAACAATGGGTGACGATTGGAAGGTCTTTGAAGGGGATGCAAACCCTCTCTATGATGCCTATATCGTTGATACAAATTCTCCGAGTGATGTTAAAACAGTAGCTGAAGAAGCGAAGAAAATTGAGGGAGTATCAGAAGTTCAAGATGGTGGAGCTAACACTCAACGACTTTTCGAACTAGCTTCCTTTATCCGTGTTTGGGGATTGGTTATTGCAGGGCTCTTGATTTTTATTGCAGTCTTCCTCATTTCCAATACCATCCGAATCACCATTATCTCACGTAGTCGTGAGATTCAGATTATGCGGCTTGTAGGAGCGAGAAATGGCTATATCCGTGGCCCATTCTTGCTAGAAGGTGCTTTTATTGGCTTGCTTGGCGCAGCGATTCCCTCAGTTCTTGTATTCTTTGTTTACAATATCGTTTATCAATCGGTCAATAAATCCTTGGTAGGTCAAAACTTATCGATGATTACACCAGATGTGTTTGTCCCTTTGATGACAGTTCTACTATTTGTAATCGGAATTTTCATTGGTTCAATTGGTTCAGGAATTTCAATGCGTCGATTCTTGAAAATTTAATTGGATATAAATGCAAATTGAGATAAAAACAGAAAAACAAAACATTTTTAAAGAGAAGTTTTCGTAAACTTCTCTTTTTCCTTTTAAAAATTAAAAAAAGTAGATATTTTTTTATAAAAGCCTTTACAAAAAAAATAAAAGTGGTATAATTAATACATAACCAAATGCAAACGTTTTCGTAAAACGTTTGCCTAAATAAAAATAAAGGAGATTTGAATGATGAAAGATACATTCAAAAATGTCTTGTCTTTCGAATTTTGGCAAAAATTCGGTAAGGCTTTGATGGTGGTTATCGCTGTTATGCCGGCTGCTGGTTTGATGATTTCAATCGGTAAGTCACTTGCAATGATTGACCCAAACCTTGCTCCCCTAGTGATTACTGGTGGCGTACTAGAGCAAATTGGTTGGGGGGTTATCGGTAACCTTCATATTTTGTTTGCCCTCGCTATTGGGGGAAGCTGGGCAAAAGAACGTGCAGGTGGTGCATTTGCAGCCGGGCTTGCCTTTATCTTGATTAACCGTATCACAGGTACTATCTTTGGAGTTACAAGTGATATGCTGAAAAACCCTGAGGCTATGGTCACTACTCTCTTTGGAGGCTCAATCAAAGTTTCTGATTACTTCATCAGTGTTCTTGAAGCACCAGCATTGAACATGGGTGTTTTTGTAGGGATTATCTCTGGTTTTGTAGGGGCAACTGCCTTTAACAAATACTACAACTACCGTAAACTTCCTGATGCGCTTTCATTCTTCAATGGGAAACGCTTCGTACCATTCGTTGTCATCCTTCGTTCAGCTATTGCAGCAATTGTACTTGCAGCTTTCTGGCCAGTAGTTCAAACAGGTATCAATAACTTTGGTATTTGGATTGCCAACTCTCAAGAAACTGCTCCAGTTCTCGCACCATTCTTGTATGGTACTTTGGAACGTTTGCTCTTGCCATTTGGTCTTCACCACATGTTGACAATCCCAATGAACTATACAGCTCTTGGTGGAACATACGAAATCCTTACTGGTGCAGCTAAAGGAACTCAAGTATTTGGTCAAGACCCACTTTGGCTTGCTTGGGTAACAGACCTTGTTAACCTTAAAGGTTCAAATGCTGACCAATACCAACACCTTCTTACAACAGTCACTCCAGCTCGTTTCAAAGTTGGACAAATGATCGGTTCATTTGGTATCTTGATGGGTGTCATCGTTGCTATCTACCGCAATGTTGATGCTGACAAGAAACACCAATACAAGGGTATGATGATTGCGACAGCCCTTGCAACATTCTTGACAGGGGTTACTGAACCTATCGAGTATATGTTTATGTTTATCGCAACACCTCTTTACCTAGTGTATGCTCTTGTTCAAGGTGCTGCCTTTGCTATGGCGGATATTGTTCATCTTCGTATGCACTCATTCGGTTCAATTGAATTCTTGACTCGTACTCCGCTAGCTATCAACGCTGGTCTTGGTATGGATATCATCAACTTTATCTGGGTAACTGTCCTCTTTGCAGTCATCATGTACTTCATTGCCAACTTCATGATTAAGAAATTCAACTATGCAACTCCAGGACGTAACGGAAACTATGAAATTGCTGAAGGAGCATCAGAAGATGCAGCTCCAGGAGAAACAAAAGTTGCAGCAGCTTCTCAAGCTGTAAATATCATTAACCTTCTTGGTGGTCGTGCAAACATCGTAGATGTAGATGCATGTATGACTCGTCTTCGTGTAACTGTTAAGGATGCAGATCGTGTTGGTACTGAGGAACAATGGAAAGCTGAAGGAGCTATGGGTCTTGTCATGAAAGGACAAGGTGTCCAAGCTATCTACGGAC
>CAUVRF010000086.1:0-5297 GCA_963554245.1 uncultured Streptococcus sp. | reverse complement strand
CCCGTATTCAGTTCAGCAAATACGGTTTACCCATCCTTTCTTTCTTGATTTTAAAATTAAATATTTCGCAGAACAGTTAGCCCAAGTTTGACTATAACTCAGATACTCTGGATTTCTGTAGTTCCTAGTTTACCAATGAATCTAAAAATGCATACAGTTTTGAATTCATTTCAGAGTAATCGTTTCTACGTAATTCTTCTGGTGTTTGAACGAAAGTGAACTTTTCACTTTGCTCTCTTAATTGCTCCTCACCATCCGCAGTAATTAAGAGTTCTACTGCTTCGGGATCAAATTCCAAATGAGCCTGAAAGGCATAATGTTTTGGACTGAAGCGAATAATTTGGCGTGGACAACCTTGACTGGTCGCCAAGACGACAGCTTCATCTGTCAGCCCTGGCATATCACCGTGCCAGTGGCCGGTTTCTATGGTTTCTCCGAACAAGCTGAAATGAGGATCTGTTAGACCTTGCATCGTCAATGTCACAGGATAAACGCCGATCTCGCGCTCTGGACTATGTTCATACTTCGCACCATAGGCAACAGATAGGAGTTGCGCACCAAGACAGACACCAACAATATAGATATCTGCAGCAATCGCTTCTTTCATAAAAGCAAGCTCAGCCTTTGGATCATAGTATGGGAAGTTTTCTCTATCCTCATCAGGTGATTGAGGACCACCCATGACAATCAGAAAATCAATCCCGTCAATTGTTTCAGGAAGAGGTTCTTTTTCATAAACCTTTGTTGATGTAATGTGATGACCTCGTGCCAGAGCCCATTTTAGATATGCACCCGGAACTTCAAAGGTCTCATGTAAAATAAAGTGAACTCTCATGCCACTACAATTCACCAAGAATAGCTTTAACCAAGCTTTTGAAGTCACCTTTGACACGCTCTGTCACTTCCACAACTTCTTCGTGGTTGAGTTCTTCTTGGAAACCAGCTGCATGGTTAGTAATACATGAAATACCGAGAACTTTCAAGCCTGAGTGAGCGGCCACAATAACTTCAGGAACAGTGGACATACCAACTGCATCTGCTCCTAATATCTTATAGGCACGAATTTCTGCAGGTGTTTCATAAGTCGGACCGGTTACACCAATATAGACACCTTCATCAAGCTTGATACCGAGTTTTTTAGCTACTTCATGGGCAGTAGCACGGTATTCTGGTGTGTAGGTTTTAGACATATCAGGGAAACGTGGACCAAAATCATCCAAGTTTTCACCCATTAATGGATTTTGACCCGTCATGTTGATATGGTCTGAGATAGCCATCAAGGTACCAGGACCATACCCAATACCACCAGCTGCATTGGTTACAATGACACCTTCGCATCCGAGAACTTTCATCACACGTACTGGGAAAGTCACGACTTCAAGAGGATTGCCTTCGTAGAAATGGAAGCGACCTTGAAGAGCCAAGACTTTTCGACCTGCAAGTTCTCCATATACCAATTTACCAGCGTGACCGACTACTGTCGAACGGCCCCAGTTTGGAATGTCTGCATAGTCTACTACAACTGGATTTTCGATTTCTTCTGCCAATTCTCCAAGTCCTGATCCAAGGATTAGACCGAACTCAGGCTCTTGGATTCCTTTATCTTTCAGAAAAGCAGCTGTTTCTTGGATCTTATCTAAAAATGTCATTATGTGTCTCCTTTATTATTTTTTAGCATTTGACCGATTTTATCAAAGGTTTTGGCATTGCGAATGGTGATGTTGCGATAAAAAGGCATCTTGAGCAAGTACTTGTGATAGGAAGTTGCATAGTAGGATTCTTCAGAAAATTTCCCCCAGAAAATCCCAAGTCTTCCAAAATGAACCACTTCATCTTTCAGTTCCAAACTTTCAACTTTCTCAATGACTTGATCCACATCCAAGCTCTCCGTGTAGAAGAGCACATCCTTTCGTGCCAAATCTTTGGTCCACCATTCAGGCAGATTTTCAAGTTCCTCTTCAAAGTCCTCAAGACTCAGCAAGGAAAAGCTCTGAATAAATGGATAATGGACTTCAAAGAAAGTCTCTAACTTTTCAACCAATTGGGATTTGGGAGCTGTCGAAGTAAAGAAAATGTTGCCACTGTTGATGTAGGTTTCAACCTTTTCCAGTCCCAACTCTGTCAGTTCTTGACGAAGTTGCGCCATGACAACTTTATTTTTCCCACCGACATTAATGCCCCGAACAAGTAAAGCATATCGCGTCATCTTATACCAATTTATCTAAGAAACTTTCCCCAATCATGGCAGTTTCCACACCAAAGTTATCCGCAACTGTCGCTGAGATATCTGCAAAATGTCCAACTGGAATGACACCATTTCCTTTAAAGGAAGGACTGTAAGCCAAAAGTGGAATATATTCGCGAGTGTGATCTGTTCCTGCATAGGTTGGGTCATTTCCATGGTCCGCTGTAATCAAGAGAAGGTCATTCTCTCTCATGGCTGCGATAATTTCAGGCAAGCGTTCATCAAACTCATGCAAGCAATCACGGTAACCATAGGCATTGCGACGGTGGCCGTAAAGGGCATCAAAGTCAACCAAGTTTGTGAAGGAGAATCCTTTTTCAAATTCAGCAAGTCCCATGGTCTTCAATAATGTATCAATTCCGTGGCTGTTTGACTTATTGTGACCCATGTCATGATTGATACCAGCTCCGTTAAAGATATCGTTGATCTTACCAATAGCGTAAGTATCGATGCCAGCCTCATTCAATTTATCCAAAACAGTTGGTGCAAATGGAGAAACGGCCAAGTCACGACGGTTAGCTGTACGAGTGAAGTTACCTGGCTCACCAACATATGGACGGGCAATGATACGACCTAGAAGGGCAGGACGTTCAAGTGTAATCGAACGAGCGTATTCACAGATACGGTACAATTCATCCAAAGGAATGATGTCTTCGTGGGCAGCAATTTGCAAAACAGGGTCAGCTGAAGTATAGATAATCAACTCCCCAGTTTCCATTTGACGTGGTCCGAAATCATCGATAACAGCTGTACCTGAGTAAGGTTTGTTGGCTTCACGAATGACCTTACGTCCTGAAAATTCTTCGATTTTTGTCAGGATTTCTTCTGGGAATCCGTTCCAGAAAGTATCGAAAGGCTCGGTAATATTGAGTCCCATGATTTCCCAGTGTCCAGTCATGGTGTCCTTACCTAGAGATACTTCTTCCAATTTTGTTGCATAACCTGTTGGATTACTTTCAGCTGGTACAGTCTTAAGAGGCGCTTCGCGAGGAATATTTCCTAGACCGATTTTAGCCATGTTTGGCACATTCAAACCAACTGTTTTTGAAATGTGCCCCAGTGTGTCAGAAGCTCCATCTGGAACTCCTGCATTGACAAAGTTATTGGCATCTGGTGCAGCACCAATTCCTACAGAATCCAGTACCACCAAGTGAATACGATTAAATTTTGACATAGTGTGTCTCCTTATTTTTTTGATTAGTTTGCTTTTGTTGAAGTTAAAATCTGAACACCATCTCGCCCCGCTACAATGACCTTATCCACCATTTGGTTGAACAAGCCATGCTCTACGACACCAACGACATGATCCAATTCTTGCCCAAAAGCAATTGGATCTTCGATGACATCCAAGGCTAGGTCAATGATAAAGTTCTGCATATCGGTCACAAAACGTTGACCGTCTTTTTCACGGAAACTTGGTTTGTAGCCAGCTCGCTTAAACCGACGAAAGACCTGTTCTGCACCATACTGAACCACTTCCACAGGCAATTTAAAAGCACCTAGTTTCTCTACCAGTTTGCTTTCATCGACCACCCAAATGTATTCTTTTGAGGGCGTTGCGACAACCTTCTCCATCAGAAGGGCACCACCACCACCTTTGATCCCGTTGAACTGACTATCTACTTCATCCGCCCCGTCAACTGTCACATCGACAAAATCCACTTGATCAATCGACTTGAGTGGGATGTTTAGTCCTTCAGCCTGTTTACTGGTCACACTGGAAGTTGTCACAGCAGTAATCTGCAAACCTTCTTCCTTGATCCGACGACCTACTTCTTCTACGAAATAGTAGGCAGTTGATCCAGTACCGAGTCCAACAACCATACCATCCTTGACAAACTCAGCAGCCTTGATACCTGCCATCTTTTTCAGATTCTCCACTTAAATACCTCCATTAAAGAGCTATTTTTATTATAACATGTATCCGTTTTTATTTCATGGATACACTGGAAAAACCCGAACATTTTTATTTCGGGTTTTGGTGTCCTATTTAACCATATCAGGATCGTAATCATAGAATCCTGTATCGAGAAAACGGTTTTTAGGATGTAACTTGCGCACTTCCTCATCCAATAAGAAGGCTTGGTCATGGCTAAAGTTGCCCTCTTGTATCAAGCCACGCGCTTGAATAAAGAGTTTAGCAATCTCCACAAAGTTCTGACCTGGTGTGTAGAGTCCCTCTAGCTTCCAGTGGGTAAAGCCGTGATCCACCAACTCTGTCAATTTGGTCATCAAATCAAGGTCATTGTTGGCAAAGATATGGGTACCATGATTGTCTTCAAAGATAGAGTAATGGCTCTCTGGGTCACTTGGTTCTGCCAAGAAGAGGTCACGCTTACGCGTCTTTTCATCGTCGATATGCGTAAAGTTATAGTAGTTTTGTAAGAGCGGACGCTTAGAATGGTGAATGACACTAGCTCCATAAACCAACACTTCAGCAGGAATTTCCAAAATCTCTGGCATCTTGAAGAGTTCAGCAGATGGAATTTCACGCGCCAGGACCGCTTCAGAGGCTCCTGCCTTTTGGCCCCAGAAGTTAATCTGACGACTGCTAGTCACCATGGTTGAAGCATCGTAGATAGTCTTGAAGGAATAGCCATCACGGTTGACTACGTAAAAGACACCTGCATCTCCTACTGTAATATAGTCTGTCTTGATTTCTTCCAAGAAGTCTAGGAAGGGCTTGATACGGTCCATCATATCTTGGTGCATGAGGGCGTTGACTGCAACGATCAATTCCTTACCCGCATCATGAACGAGCTTAGCGATGGTGCGCAACTCTTCATAACTAAAGGTCGTTGGCAGACGAAGGCCAAAATCTTTCTCACCGACATAGATACGGTCTACGGCAGCTTCGAGCAGTTGTTCAACTTGTTCAATACTTTCAGCAGTTGCTGTAATGATAATCTTTTCCATAAGAAAAATTATACCACATTTCTTAAAAATCAGCTATGAATACTAAGAGTTTTATAAAAAGTCAAAGTCTTTTTTTAAACTTTGCAATCATAACCACCCGTCTAACGGGTGGTTTGCACCAGGGCTATAAGCCCAA
>CAUVRF010000085.1:0-5308 GCA_963554245.1 uncultured Streptococcus sp. | reverse complement strand
GCTCACAGCTCACAGCTCACGCTGATTATGTAATCGGACGTGTTTTTTGTCAAGCTCTAAAACAGGCTTTTTCACATTTTTGTGAGGAAGCCTTTTATGCTCCCTACGAAAGTGGGGTGGCATAATGGCTGGCTCACTCCACAACGCTAAAAAAGCCAAAAACGATGAGTTTTATACTCGTTATAAAGATATTGCTGAGGAAATGGGGCATTATAGAGAACACTTTAGAGATAAGGTTATCTACTGTAATTGTGATGACCCAACACAATCAAATTTTTGGCGTTATTTTCATAACAATTTTGCTAGTTTGGGTATTAAAAAACTAATAGCAACACATTTTCAAGAAGATAGCGAACCTTCGTATGCTCTGATTTATGAAGGTGGCGATGACTTCAATATGGAAGCTGGAAATATTGAAACTATTTATGGAGATGATGAGTATACCGCTGGAGATTTCCGGAGCGAGGACAGTATAAACTATCTGAAAGAAGCTGATATTGTTGTGACTAATCCTCCGTTCAGTTTGTTTAGAGAATATATTTCTCAATTAATGGAACATCAAAAAAAATTTATCGTTATCGGAAACAAAAACTCTGTAACATATAAGGAAATTTTTCCACTTATTCAGAATAACCAAATTTGGATTGGTGCTAGAAGTATGAATTCAGACTTTTGGTTGTATGTTCCAGAGGGAGCTGATTATGAAAAATTGGATGAAGATGGAAAAAAAGTAAAGCATATAATGGGTTGTTGGTTTACTAACTTAGATTTACAAAAACGACATGATGGTTTATGGCATGTAGGTGATGTATTTGACCAAACAAAAGCTCATAAATATTACGAAGGGTTTGAGAGTAAATACCCTAAATACGATAACTACGATGCAATAAATGTAGATAATGTTAAAGACATTCCAATTGATTATGATGGTGTAATGGGAGTACCAATAACTTTTATCAATTATTTCAATCCAACTGAATTCGAGATTATTAAATTCAGAAAAGGAGATGACGATAAAGATTTAACAATAGATGGGAAACCTCCATATTTCAGAATTTTAGTTAGAAATCTAAATCCAATTAGTCGTGATGAAGATAAGGGATATTGATAAAAGGAGAATAAAATGAAAGTAAGAAGATTAAGAGATATACTTGATAGACCATTCACTATCAGAGATTTAGCTAGTGGGTATACCAATAATGATGATGGTGCTACTACTGACGCTGTAAAAGGATATAATGGTAACTTGAATATTCGTCCGTCTTATCAGAGAAATAGCGTATATAACGAAGATAAGAGACAAGCTGTAATTCAAACCGTTTTAGATGAGTGTCCTTTAGGTATTATGTACTGGGTTGATTTAGGAAACGGACAATATGAAGTTCTCGATGGTCAACAACGTATTTTAGCTATTTGTAATTATGTTATGGGGAATTACTCTGTAAAATCAAGTAAATTTCCATCCAGTGCTCCACAACAAGATTTCCCAAATCTTCAGATGAACCTAACTGACTTAGCAGAACAAATTCTTGATTATGAGTTAGACATATATGTTTGTGAAGGAACTGCTTCCGAAAAAATGAAATGGTTTCATGTTATCAATACAGCAGGCGAACCATTAAATGAGCAAGAATTAAGAAACTCTGCTTATACAGGAACTTGGCTTTCTGATGCTAAACAAAGATTTTCAACAAAGACTGGACGTGGCGTTGTACTTGCTGACGAGAATCCGAATAACGATAAAGCAGAACCACTATTAAATGGTAATTGGAATAGACAAGAGTATCTACAAACTGCTATTAAATGGGCTTCACAAAATGATAATGACGATAGTACAAATACAATCGAAGATTATATGTTGAAGCATCAAGGAGATGCAGATGCTTCTGAATTATGGCAAAATTTTTCTGCCATAATTGAATGGGTTCGTGGAAAGTTTATAAGCTATCAAAACAGTTTGAAAGGGATGGATTGGGGAACAATCTACAAAGAGTATCAATTAGGACAGTTAGACAACAATATCATCAAAAATAGTGCTTCTGTCATTAACGAAAAAATTGCAGAGTTGGTAAATGATGATGAAGTCACAACTAAAATGAAAGGGATTTATCAGTACATCATTTACGGAGATTCCAAATATCTCCAACTTAGAGCTTTTGATGATAAAACCATCAAGCAAAAATATGAAGAACAGAGCCATCACTGCGTTTATTGTGTGGATGAAGGAAACAACAGGGAGTATGCTCTTAAAGAACTAGCAGGCGACCATATTACACCGTGGTCTTTAGGTGGAAAAACTGTCCCTGAAAATTGCCAACTATTATGTAAAAAGCATAACTCTTCAAAAGGGAACAACTATTAAAATTGAAAAGGCGACTTCCAAAACGGAAATCGTCTTTTTTGATATTCTCATAAATACAATATGTTGTTGGTGGTATAAACTGGTATATAGTTCCCATATTTTTTTAAGCGCTTTTTGCTGCCTTGCTCCACTGATACCAACCAACTAGACTATTGATGAGATAAATTAGGTATTTCCCTTGGATTTGCAGGCTTTCTCCCCACCAGAGATAGATTGAAAAGACATTGGTAGCTGCCCAGAATATCCATTGCTCACGGTAAACAGCTGTCATGAGGATTTGCCCTACCCCGTTGGTCGCATCGGTAATGGAATCGCGATAAGGACGATTGGCTCCGATAGACTGATAAATGAATCCAAATACCAACCACCAAAGAACACTAATGGAAAGATACTTGGTCCAACCCTTGCCGTCCAGTTTACGCGCGACAAACTCCTGCTTTTCTTTCTTGAACTGTGCTTGGTAGATCCAAACTAGAAGTCCAATTGGCTGCATGGCCGTAAAGTAGAGAGTCGTCAGCACCTCACCATAAAAGCCTTTCTGCAAAGCCAAGATAAGGTAAATGACAGAGTTAATCAAACCAAAAAGGTAATTACTTGCTCGACCTTCCGATACAAAGATGACACAGATAATCCCTGTCAGGCTACAAATCATCCCAACCCAGTCAACAATGCGGTGTTCATAAATCAACTCAAGCCAGATTGGAAAACTTCCTAAAACCAGTAAGTAAAGCCACTGAGCAAAACTACGATGGGCAAAGAGGTCATTCCAGATAGCCTTCATGGTTCCTGAAAATCCTAAATCAGCCATAGAAGCAACCATACGGCGGTAGCCACCAGACATTTCACCAAGAGTAATTTTGATATTCTTGAGTTTTGTTTGCAAATAAGTCGTCATATTTTCTCCTTTTGTTTTTAAAGAGCCGTGTCTGGATAGACTTTCGGACGCAACGCTCTATTATATATCTACTGAACTGTCTATACACAAGATTTCCATCCTTAGTCGACATGAGCTGGAAATCCTTATTTGTTAAGTAGTTCACAACACATTATACACCTATTATCTGAATAGTCAAGTGTATTTACAGTAAAATTTTAGAAAATCCTGAAAATTTCCTCTTATTTTCCATTTAATAAATTGCAAGAATAAGCGCAACATTTACTCTAACTCATCCACTAGAGCTTCATAAGCAGTTCTGTAAGCTAAACATTTTCGTGGTCGGTGATTGATATCATATAAGGCCTTGTTCAAAGCCTCATCAGATATAGCAGCTAAATCTGTTTTCTTTGGGAAATATTCTCTTAGTAAGCCATTTGCATTTTCATTACCTCCTCTCTGCCAGGATGAATAGGCGTCCGCAAAGAAAAAGGAAATTCCTAAATTCTCTACCAGAGGATAGCAGGTGAACTCTTTTCCCCTGTCTGAAGTGAAGGTTTTAAGAGTCTCTTTTGGAAGTAGCCTACAAAGTTGTTCGATGGCTGAAAACATGGCTTTGGCTGCTCTGTCTGGTATCTTGAAAGCTAAAATCGCAGAGATGCGCGAAAAAGCTCCCAACGCTACGATGGATATCACGGGTCACTCCCTAGGGACCATTGTCTCTGCCCAAGGAGTAGCGGGTCTCAGCGATGAGGAACTGGAGAAAATCGGCAAAGTCGTTCTCTTTGACGGTCCAGACACGACAAAGAGTTTAAAGAAAATGGGCCTCAGCGATGAGAAAATCAAAAAGATTAGCGAAAAAATTGAGTACTATGTTAATCCTTTTGATATCGTGGGTATGATTAATCGAGAACACACCATTACCAAATTACCTGGGAATCTATAATGAACAACTGTACTTATTAAAAGTATTTTTTTTTACATTCATGATATAATATACTTAGATTCCGCTATATAGGAGGAAAGAGATGAAAAAACGTACTTTACTTTGGCTAGTTATAGCCCTTGTAGTATTTGGAGGAGGCGCATGGATGGCACAGGAAACAAATCTATTTGGAGGAATAACTCTGAGCCCACGGGCTAAGCAGTTAGCTTATCTGAAGGAGCATGAAGAGGAAATGGCGAACTTCGTTAAATCTTGGAATTCAAAAGTTGAGAGTGTTCAATTTGATTGGGATAGTATGGAAGTTGGTCAGGTAGGAAATGGAACTCCTCAAGGCGGAGGTTATATGATGACAGTGAACGGTAGAATCAATAATAATAAGGATACTAAATTTACATTAGGTTTTCCACTAAAACGTAATGTAAATGAAATCCCTGAGAAACTTGTTATTATGCAAATGCAACCAATAAGAATTTTGAAAGGAAACTTATGGGATCTTTATGAGTAACAGTAATTTAAAAACCTTTGATAATTTTTATGCAGATTGAACACTGTTCATTCCCTGTTGACTTACAATACTTGCCATAAGTATTTTTTTTTACATTCATGATATAATAGGTTTAGAATCCACGTTTAAGGAGGATAATCATGAAAAAACGTACCTTACTTTGGCTGGTTTTAGCCCTTGTAGTATTCGGAGGAGGTGCATGGATGGCACAGAAAACAAATTTATTCGGAGGAGTATTTCTTAGTCCGCGAGCTAAGCAGTTGGATTATTTAAAGGAACATGAAGAAGAGATTAAGGAGTTTGTAAAATCTTTAAATCCTAAAGTCGAATCGGTTCAAATAGATTGGAAACAGACACAATGGGATAAGATAGGAAATGGTACACCTCAAGGAGGAGGCGATATTGTTCAGGTTTATGGAGGATTTAATAATATATCAAACTCAAGCTGGAGTGTTATTATTAAGATTACAGATGGAAAAATTTTAATTAATTCTATCGGAATTGGTAGTCCGTTGCGTATTGGGGGTAAACTGCTTGACTAATAGTAATTTAAAAAATTTTGATAATTTTTATTATGTGACTATTAGTCCGTCTCGCTCCGTAAGGTGCGAGACCAATAAA
>CAUVRF010000084.1:0-5360 GCA_963554245.1 uncultured Streptococcus sp. | reverse complement strand
TTCCAAAACAAGTTGTCCTTGTACCATTGGTACGTATCGTCAACTTCATGGGAATTCACGATACTCTTTGGGCAGTTATCCTGCCTTTGATCGGATGGCCATTCGGGGTCTTCCTCATGAAACAATTCAGTGAAAATATCCCTACAGAATTGCTTGAATCAGCTAAAATCGACGGTTGTGGTGAAATTCGTACTTTCTGGAGCGTAGCCTTCCCTATTGTGAAGCCAGGATTTGCAGCCCTTGCAATCTTTACCTTCATCAATACTTGGAACGACTACTTCATGCAGTTGGTTATGTTGACTTCACGTCAAAACTTGACCATCTCACTCGGGGTCGCGACCATGCAGGCCGAAATGGCAACCAACTATGGTTTGATCATGGCGGGTGCAGCTCTTGCAGCAGTGCCAATCGTAACCGTCTTCCTTGTCTTCCAAAAATCCTTCACTCAAGGGATCACTATGGGAGCGGTCAAAGGTTAAGAAAAGTAAATTAGTGTATCAAGATTGCAGAAGTGGTCTTGACATGCCATGGAAATATAGAGTTATAAGTGTCTACAAAATGGAGAGTATGCAGTTACTTCGTGAAGTTTTGTCAGACACTTATAAACTTAAAAATGAACTCTTTTCATGATACTAGTTAGAGTAGGTTCGTTTTAGGGTAACTATTTCCCGCTTTAGTGGTATCTAAGATAAGCAATTAACGCTTATCTTAGACGGAATTTTTGAGACTGACGATGAAGGAGTGAAAGGCTCAAAAATTAGGAATGAAATTCCGAAGGAATTTGCTTCCGTCCGCACTATTACAGGGAAATAGAGAAAGGATAATTCGAAACTGAAAAATAGTAACTATCAGAAACGAAGGAAACAGTATGATTTTTGACGATTTGAAAAACATCGCCTTTTACAAAGGAATCCATCCCAATCTAGACAAGGCTATCGACTATCTCTATCAGCACCGTAAGGATTCTTTCGAACTCGGTAAGTATGAGATTGACGGGGACAAGGTCTTTCTAGTTGTTCAGGAAAATGTCCTCAATCAAGCTGAAAATGATCAATTTGAGCACCATAAGAACTATGCAGACTTGCATTTGCTGGTAGAAGGACATGAATATTCGAGCTACGGTTCACGTATCAAAGACGAGGCAGTAGCATTCGACGAAGTGAGCGACATTGGTTTTGTCCATTGTCATGAACGCTACCCAATCTTGTTGGGCTATCACAATTTTGCGATTTTCTTCCCCGGAGAACCACACCAGCCAAATGGCTACGCAGGGATGGAAGAAAAGGTTCGCAAGTATCTCTTTAAAATTTTGATTGATTAAAAGAATCAGGAGGAGCAAACATGGCACAAAAAGGAGTAAGCCTTATCAAGGCAGCATTTGATACAGATAATTTTCTCATGCGTTTCAGTGAGAAGGTCTTGGATATTGTGGCAGTCAATCTTCTTTTTGTCGTCTCTTGTTTGCCCATCGTGACGATTGGAGTGGCGAAAATCAGCCTCTATGAGACTATGTTCGAGATTAAGAGAAGCAGACGGGTACCAGTCTTTAGAACTTATATAAGGGCCTTCAAGCAAAATCTGAAACTGGGGCTTCAGTTGGGTCTGTTAGAGTTGGGCATTGTGTCATTAAGCCTTCTAGACCTCTATCTCTTCTGGGGACAGACTGCTTTGCCTTTCCAGATTGTGAAAGCAATTTGTTTGGGGATTCTCATCTTCCTCACTCTCGTGATGCTGGCTAGCTATCCCATCGCTGCGCGCTATGATTTGTCTTGGAAAGAAGTGCTGCAAAAAGGGCTTATCTTGGCAAGTTTTAACTTTCCATGGTTCTTCCTCATGTTAGCCATTCTCTTTCTTATTGTGATGGTTCTTTATCTATCCGCCTTCACTCTCCTTTTGGGTGGGTCAGCTTTTATCCTCTTTGGTTTTGGTTTGCTAGTCTTTCTCCAAGTAGGATTGATGGAGAAAATTTTCGCAAAATACCAGTAGGATGAGATCTTTCTGAAACTACTTTCAATCGTTATAGTTTCTAAAATACAAGTAGAAACTAAAATCTAAGTGTATACAAGATATTGAAAGCGATTTTCACAAGGTGTATACTAAACTTGTAAAAAATAGAACTGCTCTCAGCAGAAAAAAGAAATCTTAGGAGAAAATCTATGTCAGATTTGAAAAAATACGAAGGTGTCATTCCAGCCTTCTACGCATGTTATGATGATCAAGGAGAAGTAAGTCCAGAGCGTACGCGTGCCTTGGTTCAATACTTCATTGATAAAGGTGTTCAAGGTCTCTATGTCAATGGTTCTTCTGGTGAATGTATCTACCAAAGCGTAGAGGACCGCAAGTTGATTTTGGAAGAAGTCATGGCAGTTGCTAAAGGAAAATTGACCATTATCGCTCACGTAGCTTGCAACAATACCAAAGACAGTATGGAACTTGCTCGCCACGCGGAAAGCTTGGGTGTAGATGCCATTGCAACAATTCCACCGATTTACTTCCGCTTGCCTGAGTACTCAGTTGCCAAATACTGGAACGATATCAGTGCTGCAGCTCCAAACACAGACTATGTTATCTACAACATTCCTCAATTAGCAGGTGTTGCTTTGACTCCAAGTCTTTACACTGAAATGTTGAAGAATCCTCGTGTTATCGGTGTTAAGAACTCTTCTATGCCAGTTCAAGATATCCAAACCTTTGTCAGCCTTGGTGGAGAAGACCACATCGTATTCAATGGCCCAGATGAACAATTCCTAGGTGGTCGCCTCATGGGTGCCAAAGCTGGTATTGGTGGTACTTATGGTGCAATGCCAGAACTCTTCTTGAAACTCAATCAGTTGATTGCTGAAAAAGATTTGGAAACAGCGCGTGAATTGCAGTACGCTATCAATGCGATCATTGGTAAATTGACTGCTGCACATGGAAATATGTACGGTGTGATCAAAGAAGTCTTGAAGATCAATGAAGGACTTAACATTGGATCAGTTCGTTCACCATTGACGCCAGTGACTGAAGAAGATCGTCCAGTTGTAGAAGCAGCTGCAGCCTTGATTCGTGAAACCAAGGAGCGCTTCCTCTAATCCATAAGGAGGTATTTATGACACACTACGTTGCAATTGATATCGGTGGAACCAACATCAAATATGGTTTGATTGACCAAGAAGGCCAACTTGTTGAATCGCATGAAATGCCAACCGAGGCGCATAAGGGTGGACCTCATATCTTACAAAAGACAAAAGATATCGTAGCCAGCTATTTAGAAAAAGGCCCAGTAGCAGGTGTTGCCATTTCTTCTGCAGGAATGGTGGATCCTGATAAGGGGGAAATTTTCTACGCTGGTCCTCAGATTCCCAACTATGCAGGAACCCAGTTCAAGAAGGAAATCGAGACGAGTTTTACTATTCCTTGTGAGATTGAAAATGATGTCAACTGTGCAGGTCTAGCTGAGGCAGTATCTGGTTCAGGCAAGGGAGCGAGTGTGACACTTTGCTTGACCATTGGAACAGGTATCGGTGGTTGCTTGATTATGGATGGGAAAGTTTTCCATGGATTTAGCAACTCAGCCTGTGAAGTCGGTTATATGCATATGCAGGATGGGGCTTTCCAAGACTTGGCTTCTACGACAGCCTTGGTAGAATATGTGGCAGCAGCTCATGGTGATCCAGTTGATCAGTGGAATGGCCGTCGCATTTTTAAGGAAGCTACTGAAGGAAACAAGATTTGCATGGCTGGTATTGACCGCATGGTCGACTATCTAGGAAAAGGTCTGGCAAATATTTGCTACGTTGCCAATCCAGAAGTGGTCATTCTCGGTGGCGGGATCATGGGGCAAGAGGCTATCCTCAAACCGAAGATCCGCACAGCCTTGAAGGCGGCCTTGGTGCCAAGCCTAGCTGAAAAAACACGATTAGAATTTGCCCATCACCAAAACACAGCAGGGATGTTGGGAGCCTATTATCATTTCAAAACAAAACAATCCTAGTTTGGAGCTATAGAATTAAGAAAAACACTGAATCACTACTCGAGTGAAAACTGTTTTGCTTAATTCTTTTTTTATGGAAAAATTTGAGCCAAAGGAGGTAATCGTGAGAAACTAGGAGAAAATAACCGACTTGCATGAGAAGTTGAGGCGAGAGCAATTCTATCATCCATTTAATTGATATTTAGCTTGAGTAAGTGAGAAAATGTGGAAAAGTGATATAATGAGATGGACGAAAAATTGACAAATTAGAATTTGTAGAGGTGAGAAAATGTAATGGGAACCTATCCAACTTAAATCGAAATACTATAAAATTGCGAGGAGATTGTAAGATGAGTAATTATATAAAATTAAATGAAGATAGATGGAATAATGTAAAAAACGACTACACTGAGCCATCGACACATGAAGAACTAGAAGAAGCTAGAAAGCATCCAATCTCTGTTTCCTTAACTGTTGGGAAAAAAGTTCCGATAGAATGGTTTGAAAAAGCCAAGGGAAAAAAGATATTAGGGTTAGCTTGTGGGGGTGGCCAGCAGGGTCCAGTTTTTGCTGCAAAAGGTTATGATGTCACCATCATGGATTTTTCCACATCACAATTAGAAAGAGATGAGCTGGTTGCTAAAAGAGAAGGCTTAAAAATCACTACAGTTCAAGGTGATATGACAAAACCATTTCCATTTGAAGATGAAACCTTTGATATTGTTTTTAATCCGGTTTCAAATGTGTACATAGAGGATTTAGAAAACATGTATAAAGAAGCCTCTCGCGTATTGAAAAAGGGCGGTTTGTTAATGGTCGGATTTATGAATCCTTGGATCTACATGTATGATGCTGACACTGTATGGGACAAACCCGATGAGGAATTACTGTTAAAATTTTCAATCCCTTTTAATTCAATAGAGCTTGAAGAGGAAGGCAAAATCACCATCAATCCAGAATATGGATATGAATTTAGCCATACCTTAGAAAGTCAGATTAGAGGACAACTAAAAAATGGCCTCGCTATGATCGATTTTTATGAATCATGTGACAAAAGACATCGATTATCACAGTATGGAAATGACTATATCGCTACACTCTGCATTAAACTATGATATTATAGAACGTACTTCTGAAGAATAGCTCGTTTTATTTTACGATTAGAATTTGCCCATCACCAAAATACAGCAGGTATGTTGGGAGCCTATTATCATTTCAAAACAAAACAATCCTAGTTTGGTTCAACCAAACTAGGATTTTCTAACGCGTTTTTGTCTACGATAACCATTGAGTTTTTTATTTTCCCAATAACTATTAAAGATTTTTTCCTTGCTCTCGCGATTGATTTCTAAAAAGTAGGCATAAATCAAATCTATTAAAATGAGCATAGGGAGTTGAGCGGAAA
>CAUVRF010000083.1:0-5428 GCA_963554245.1 uncultured Streptococcus sp. | reverse complement strand
ATGTTATGAGCGAACTTGACAATACACGGCAACTAAAATTACTAGAAACCATTTCTCAATCTATCCAAACCTTTATCACAACAACAAGTTTAGACCATCTTCAAAACCTACCAGAAAATCTAAGTATCTTCACTATTCAGGATGGTAAAGTTGCTGTAAACTAAAATTGACAATATTGTAAAAGAACTCCTATTTTCACGGGAGTTCTTTTTATCTCTTTTACATAGAATAATTTGGTGCCTCATTAGTAATTTGTACATCATGAGGGTGGCTTTCTTTCAAACCAGCACCAGACATTTCAATAAATTGAGCATTATCGTGTAGTTCTTTAAGGTTAGCTGCACCACAGTAACCCATACCAGAGCGGATACCACCAATCATTTGGAAGACAATATCAGCTGCCGCTCCTTTATAAGCAACACGACCTTCAATTCCTTCTGGAACGAGTTTGTTTGCTTCATTGACAGAACCTTGGAAGTAACGATCGCTTGAGCCTTTCTTCATAGCAGCGATTGAACCCATACCACGGTAAGTCTTGAATTTACGTCCTTGGAAGATTTCGGTTTCTCCTGGAGCTTCATCAGTTCCAGCAAACATAGATCCAAGCATAACAGCATTTCCACCAGCCGCAAGAGCTTTTACAATATCTCCAGAATACTTGATTCCACCGTCAGCAATGATCGTTTTACCATATTCACGCGCAACAGCTGCAGCATCATAGATAGCTGTTACTTGTGGAACACCAACACCTGCAATCACACGAGTAGTACAGATAGAACCTGGTCCAATACCAACCTTGACAACGTCTACACCTGCTTCATAAAGAGCACGTGCACCTTCAGCAGTAGCAATATTTCCAGCAATCAAAGTACGGTCTGGGAAATGAGCACGAATCTCAGCAATTTTACGCAAGACACCTGCAGAATGACCATGCGCAGTATCAATAACAATCGCATCCGCTCCTGCCTCAAAAAGAGCCTCTGCACGTTCAAATGTATCTGAAGTAACACCTACTGCACCTGCAACTAGAAGACGACCAAACTCATCTTTAGCAGCATTTGGAAACTCAATAACTTTTTCAATATCTTTGATAGTAATCAAACCAGAAAGACGACCTTCTTCATCTACTAAAGGAAGTTTTTCAATACGGTGTTCTTGAAGAATGCTCTCAGCTGTTGCAAGATCTGTACCCACAGGAGCAGTCACAAGATTTTCACTAGTCATATGGTTTGAGATTGGTTGGTTATAATCTGAAATAAAACGAAGATCTCGATTTGTTAAAATACCAACTAATTTACGATTTTCAAGTGTCTCAACAACTGGAACACCACTGATACGGTAACGCCCCATAAGCTCATCTGCTTCAGCAATCGTGTGTTCTGGAGTCAAAAAGAATGGATCAATAATAACACCATTTTCAGAACGTTTTACCTTACGAACTTCATCTGCCTGTTGCGCAATAGACATATTTTTATGGATTACTCCAAGACCACCCGCACGAGCAATAGCAATAGCCATTTGACTTTCTGTGACTGTATCCATGGCGGCTGTTATAATTGGGATATTTAAAGTCAGATTATCTGCCAATTTTGTTGTTAAATCTGCATCATTAGGCAACACATGACTTTCTGCTGGAATTAGCAATACATCATCAAAGGTAAAACCTTTTTTTAAAAATTTAGTATCCCAATTAGACATTGAAGTTTCCTCTTTTCTTTCTTTTTGAGCTTGACTCTTTTTGTATTGTATCTATCATACCATTCTATGAAAATTTGTCAATTATATTTATGGTAGAAATCATAAAAAAACTATCCCTGTGATCCTATGGAAGAGATAGTTTTACGATTCATATTTTATCTATTATTTAAAATAATTTAGTCCCATTGCTCCCTTAACTTCAGATAGAGTTTGCCCCGCAACCTCACGCGCTTTCTCACTACCTTTTTGAAGCATATTGTACACTTCTCCCATATCCTTAGCAAATTCGATACGGCGCTCACGAATAGGGCCAAGTTCCCGTTCTAATATTTCAAGTAGATAACGTTTCGTCTTCACATCACCAAGACCACCACGTTGATAATGTTCTTTCATATCTGCAATGTCTTGAGCATCTTCTGGACGACCAAACACATCTAGATAATGGAAAACCATATTTCCTTCAATCTTACCTGGATCCTCAACCCGAATATGGTCTGGATCAGTATACATGCTCATGACTTTTTTACGCAACGTATCCGCATCATCAGCTAGATAAATACCATTATTAAGGGATTTAGACATTTTAGCATTTCCATCTAAACCAGGCAAACGTCCTGCTCTCTCATTTTCTGGATAAATACCTTCCGGTTCCACCAAGACATCACAGTTATATGCGTTGTTAAAAGAACGAACAATCTCGCGAGTCTGCTCAATCATTGGTTTCTGATCTGTCCCAACAGGAACATAATTAGCCTTGAAGGCAGTAATATCTGCTGCTTGCGCAATCGGATAAACCAAAAATCCTGTCGGAATACTTTCTCCAAACCCTTTTTGAGCAATCTCTGTTTTTACTGTCGGATTTCGTTCCAAACGAGCTAGTGACACCAAATTCATATAGTACATAGATAGTTCAGCCAACTCTGGGATTTGGCTTTGAATAAAGATAGTTGACTTACTTGGATCTAATCCAACTGCTAGGTAATCTAAGGCAACATTCCCAATCGATTCTACAATCGTTTGAGGATCTTTGGCGTGATCTGTCAATGCTTGTTGGTCCGCCAAAAAAACAAACATCTCATACTTGTCTTCTTCCTGAAGTAATACTCTGTTTCTAAGGCTCCCAACATAATGTCCAATATGCAGTTTTCCTGTTGGGCGATCTCCTGTTAAAATAATGGGTTTTGTCATTTTTTTCTCCTTCGAAATGGTCTCTTCAATTATAGCATTTTTTTGTTAAAATAACAGAAAATTATTAAAATCAAACAACTAACTCATTGTAAATAAACCTGTAAACTTAATTGACACAAAATTGACAAACAAAAATTTGAATATTTCTCTCTTTTCTAGTAGAATAAATATATTACATATTATAGGAGAAAAACATTGCTTACAGTATCTGATGTTTCACTACGTTTTAGTGATCGCAAACTTTTTGATGATGTCAATATCAAATTTACAGAAGGAAATACATACGGATTAATTGGTGCTAATGGTGCTGGGAAGTCTACATTCTTAAAAATCTTAGCTGGTGATATCGAGCCAACAACTGGTCACATCTCTCTTGGTCCAGATGAACGTCTCTCTGTTCTCCGTCAAAATCATTTTGACTATGAAGATGAGCGAGTTATTGATGTCGTCATTATGGGAAATGAAAAACTTTACAACATCATGAAAGAAAAAGATGCCATTTACATGAAGGAAGATTTTTCCGATGAAGATGGTGTTCGTGCAGCTGAACTTGAAGGTGAATTTGCTGAACTTGGAGGTTGGGAATCAGAAAGTGAAGCATCTCAATTACTTCAAAACCTAAACATTCCAGAAGAATTGCACTATCAAAACATGAGCGAATTGTCTAATGGTGAAAAAGTGAAGGTTCTCCTTGCTAAAGCCTTATTTGGTAAACCTGATGTTCTTCTTTTGGACGAGCCAACCAATGGTTTAGATATCCAATCGATTACTTGGCTAGAAGACTTCTTGATTGACTTTGATAACACCGTTATCGTTGTATCCCATGACCGTCACTTCTTAAACAAAGTATGTACTCATATGGCCGACCTTGACTTTGGAAAAATCAAACTCTATGTCGGAAACTACGACTTTTGGAAGGAATCTTCTGAGCTTGCTGCTAAATTGCTAGCAGACCGTAATGCCAAGGCAGAAGAAAAAATTAAGCAATTGCAAGAATTCGTTGCTCGCTTCTCTGCCAACGCTTCTAAGTCAAGACAAGCAACGTCTCGTAAAAAAATGCTTGACAAGATTGAATTAGAAGAGATTGTTCCTTCTAGTCGTAAATACCCATTTATCAACTTTAAAGCAGAACGTGAGATTGGTAATGATCTCTTGACAGTAGAAAATCTAACTGTAAAGATTGATGGCGAAACTATCCTAGACAATATTAGTTTCATCTTGCGTCCAGGTGATAAGACAGCTCTTATTGGACAAAATGACATCCAAACGACTGCATTAATTCGTGCAATTATGGGTGACATCGACTATGAAGGAACTGTCAAGTGGGGAGTTACTACTAGCCGTTCTTACTTGCCAAAAGACAACTCGGCTGATTTTGCAGGAGGAGAGTCAATCCTTGACTGGCTGCGTCAATTTGCAAGTAAAGAAGAAGATGACAATACCTTCCTACGTGGTTTCCTTGGTCGTATGCTCTTTTCTGGAGATGAGGTTAACAAACCTGTAAACGTCTTATCAGGGGGAGAAAAAGTGCGTGTCATGCTTTCAAAACTCATGCTCTTGAAATCAAATGTCCTTGTACTTAATGATCCAACAAACCACTTGGACTTGGAATCTATCTCAAGCTTGAACGATGGATTGAAAAACTTTAAAGAATCAATCATCTTTGCCAGTCATGACCACGAGTTTATCCAAACTTTGGCAAACCATATCATTGTTTTGTCTAAGAATGGCGTCATTGATCGTATTGATGAAACCTACGATGAATTCCTAGAAAATGCAGAAGTACAAGCAAAAGTTAAAGAACTTTGGAAAGATTAAATTAGACTTCAAAACTCAGTTGGGGTAACCAACTGAGTTTTCTATCATTCTACGAGGTAACATGAAATCATTTTTTAAAACATATTGGACCTATTTTGTTTCTTTCATCATTCCTTTAGTAATTATGACTGGAGTATACCTAACTCAAGGTATCTACTGGAATAGCGATGTATCTCCACTATTAGGAGACGGTTTCCATCAATACGTTATTTTTGATGTAGCTTTACGAAATATTCTACATGGAAATGGCAGTTTGTTTTACACCTTTACAAGTGGCCTTGGACTGAATTTCTATGCTCTATCTAGTTATTACTTAGGTAGTTTTCTTTCACCCCTGGTTTACTTTTTTAATCTGTCAAATATGCCAGATGCTGTCTATCTGACCACTCTCTTAAAATTTGGGTTGATTGGTCTGTCAACCTTCTTTAGTTTGAATAGATTATTTAAAGATATCCCAAAATTTTTAAAACTTACCTTATCTACTTCCTATGCTTTAATGAGCTTCACTGTCAGTCAGTTAGAGATAAAAACCTGGCTAGATATTTTTATCTTGATTCCTTTAATTATAACTGGTTTACACCTACTTATAACACAAAAGAAGCGCCTACTATACTTTACAAGTTTGTCAACCTTATTTATTCAAAATTATTATTTTGGGTATATGACAGCATTGTTTCTTATTTTCTGGTATCTCTGCCAAATTTCTTGGGACTTTAAAACTCGA
>CAUVRF010000082.1:0-5577 GCA_963554245.1 uncultured Streptococcus sp. | reverse complement strand
ACGTTTACGTGTTGGTTTAGCCAAGACTTTTTACCTCCTTATATTATTTTTTCTTACCTGCAATCGCAACAGCTTTACCTTTACGAGTGCGGGCGTTATTTTTAGTGTTTTGTCCACGGACAGGAAGTCCACGACGGTGACGGATTCCACGGTATGAACCGATTTCCATCAAACGCTTGATGTTCAAGTTTACTTCACGACGAAGGTCACCTTCAACTTTAATCGCATCTACTTCACGACGGATAGCGTCTTCTTGTTCGATTGTAAGATCTTTTACACGGATGTCTTCTGAAACTCCAGCAGCTGCCAAGATTTTCTTAGAAGTTGGAAGTCCGATACCGTACACATAAGTCAGTGAAACGACTACACGTTTGTCATTTGGAATGTCAACTCCAGCAATACGAGCCATTTTTTCTCCTTTCTATCTTATCCTTGACGTTGTTTGTGTTTTGGATTTGCTGGGCAAATCACCATAACACGACCATTACGACGAATAACTTTACAGTATTCGCAAATTGGTTTGACCGATGGTCTTACTTTCATTTCTTATCCCTCCAAGTTTTTCGATTATTTAAAGCGGTAAGTGATACGTCCACGTGTCAAGTCATATGGACTCATCTCGACAGTAACACGATCTCCCGCTAAAATACGAATATAGTTTTTACGAATTTTACCAGAAACTGTTGCTAAAATCTGATGTCCATTTTCAAGTTCAACCGTAAACATTGCATTAGGCATTGTATCAACTACCTTGCCTTCAACCTCAATCACATCGTCTTTTGCCACGCAAAAGTACCTCCATAAATTTCGATTTGATCCCTCTGAGCACAGAGGTAACAATTATAAGTCAGACTAATTCATTGTATCACTACTTGTCAAATATTGCAAGCAGGAAAAACGCTTTTATTTCAAATTTGTCAAGACTTTTTCGATAGCTGAGAAGACACCATTAATATCTTGATTTCCTTGAATATCATGGACCAGACCTTTGCTGCGATAGTGATCAATAATCGGCTGACCTTGTGCGATATTAACATCCAAACGACGTTTAACCGTCTCAGGCTTATCATCTTCACGCTGGTAATAATCCTCTTCCTTGTAGTCTACTGGCGGATTGAAGACCTTGTGGAAGGTTTCACCTGTTTCACGATGGATAATCCGACCGCTCAAACGCTCCAGTAAACAATTAGGATCTACTTCTATATTGATAACGCCATCTAAAGCCAAATCAAGCTCTGCCAGAGTTTGGTCCAAGGCATTTGCTTGCTCAATCGTGCGCGGATAGCCATCCAAGAGGAAGCCTGTTTGCTTAATATCATCCTGACTCAAGCGCTCTTTGACAATGCCGTTTGTCACTTGGTCTGGAACCAACTCGCCCTTGTCAATATAGGACTTGGCTAAAACGCCCATCTCTGTTTGGTTAGCAATCGCTGCACGGAACATATCTCCAGTTGAAATATGCGCAACATTGAAATGCTCAACGATTTTAGCAGCTTGAGTTCCTTTACCAGCACCTGGTAAGCCCATAATCAAAAGATTCATGATTGGTCTCCTTTTTTGTTTTTAAAGCAATCTATTAAACCGATTAATAAACTCGTTTAAAAACAAAATAGAAGGGGGTGAGTCTACTCTGTCCCCTTTTATTTTGTTTATTTTCGGTTCAAGAAAGGTTATCTGAACAGGCTTCTCATTAGAAAAGCTATTCAAAAGTTCCCTTACTCTGAAGTATCCATAAAGCCGACATACTTTCTCTTCAGCAGGTAGCCTTCTAGCTGTTTCATTCCCTCAATACCGGTTGAGATGATGATTAAGAGACTGGTTCCTCCAAGAGCAACGGCATCTGTCAATCCAAATACATCTTTAGCCAAGATAGGCAGGATAGAGATGAAACCTAGGAAAAGAGAGCCCACTGTTGCCAAACGACGCAACAGCTTAGACATGTAGTCTTCTGTTCCTTTACCCGGACGAACACCTGGAATGTAGGCTCCGCTCTTTTGCAGATTTTCTGCTGTCTTCTCTGGATTAATCTGTACAAAAGTATAGAAGAATGTAAAGAGGACAATCAGGAAGGCGTACATGAACATACCACTAATGGTCGTTGTTGCCAAAAGTGACTGAGCTGTCTTAACCCAATCTGCGTCATAGCCCATGGCACTGACAACTTGGAAAATCGCTGCCGGTGCAGCTGTAATCGAGCTGGCAAAGATTACTGGAATAACACCAGCCGGATTGACTTTCAGTGGCAGATAGGAGCTAGAAGGTGCACCCTTAGCTACTTTCGTATACTGAATTGGAATTTTATATTCAGCCTGCTGTACAAAGGTTGTAAAGTAAATGATAAGCAGTACTGCCACAATCAGAATCCCTACAAAAATGAAGGATGAAGTCAAACGCTCACTAGGGATATTGACAAAGTAATCTTCATAAATACCTTTAATCATATCAGGGATAGCTGAAACGATACCAGCAAAGATGATCATGGAAACGCCATTTCCGTAACCCTTGTCTGTAATCTGCTCACCTAGCCAAGTTACAATCATTGAACCAGTTGCTAGAAGAACGCAAATCAAAGCGTAGGTCTGAACATTAGGATTGGCAACCAGATTAGCTCTTGAGAGAGTATCAAAACCAGCGGTAATCCCAATTGCCTGCACAAAGGCCAAAACTAGGGCAATATAACGGGTCGCTTGATTCAGCTTCCTCCGTCCTACTTCCCCTTGCTTGCCCCACTCTACAAACTTCGGAAGCAAATCCATTTGTAGCAGCTGAACAACGATCGAAGCTGTGATATAAGGACTGACTCCAAGTGCAAAGACAGAGAAGTTGCGCATGGCGTTACCAGAGACCAAGCTCAGCATATTCAGGAATGGCAAATCATTCAAATTGCTTAAGGCTTTGGCATTAATCCCTGGAACCGTTATGGTTGTACCGATACGGAAAACTAAGATGATAAAAATCGTGAACAGAATCTTAGACCGTACCTGTTTGATTTTAAATGCGTCTTTTAATAGTTTGAAAAACATAGGTCACCTCGCTTAGATGACTTCCACTGAACCACCTTTAGCAGTGATAGCTTCTTCAGCTGATTTAGAGAATTTAGCTGCTTTCACAGTCAATTTCTTAGTCAACTCACCGTTACCAAGAATTTTAATACCTGATTTTTCAGCTTTAACAATTCCTGCTTCGATAAGAACAACTGGAGTAACTTCAGCACCATCTTCAAAGACGTTCAATTGGTCAAGGTTCACAATTGCGTATTCTTTAGCGTTGATGTTAGTGAATCCACGTTTTGGAAGACGACGGAACAATGGAGTTTGTCCACCTTCAAAACCAAGGCGAACTCCGCCACCGCTACGAGCTTTTTGACCTTTTTGACCGCGACCAGATGTTTTACCGTTACCTGATGAAGTACCACGACCAACACGGTTACGTACTTTACGAGAACCTTCTGCAGGTTTCAATTCATGAAGTTTCATTATATTTTCTCCTCTTTTGTAAAATGCTAGCGCCGATAAGAGAGAAAAGGTTGTCTCCCTTATCAACTCGCCTATACATGGTCATCTTAGATGACTATACCTAGTTTTAGGGGATGAGTATTGCCACATCCCCTAAAAATTCATTAGTTTACTTCTTCAACTGTTACCAAGTGAGATACTGCAGTGATCATACCACGGATAGCAGCGTTGTCTTCTTTGATAACAGAGCTGTTCAATTTGCCAAGTCCAAGTGCTACAACAGTTTTACGTTGTGATGGAATGCGTCCGATTGGAGACTTAGTCAAAGTAATTTTAATTTGAGCCATTTTATCCCCTTTCTTATGCCAAATCAGAAACTGAAATACCACGAAGGGCAGCAACTTCTTCAGCGCGTTTCAATTGTTTCAAACCTTCAACAGTTGCACGAACAATGTTGATTGGAGTGTTAGAACCAAGTGATTTAGATGTTACATCTGCCACACCTGCCAATTCGATAACGGCACGAACAGCACCGCCAGCAGCAACCCCAGAACCTTCTACAGCTGGTTTCAACAATACTTTAGCTCCACCGAATTCTGAAAGAACTTCGTGAGGAATAGTTGTACCAATCATTGGTACTTCAATCAAGTTTTTCTTCGCATCTTCAACTGCCTTGCGAATTGCTTCTGGTACTTCTTGAGCTTTACCAGTACCGAAGCCTACACGACCATTGCGGTCACCGACAACTACAAGAGCCGCAAAACGAAGACGACGTCCACCTTTAACAACTTTAGTAACACGGTTAATCGCAACTACGCGTTCTTCAAGTTCAACTGCATTGTCTTTAAATGCCATTTTCTAGTGTCCTCCCTATTAGAATTTCAATCCGTTTTCACGAGCTGCATCAGCCAAAGCTTTTACACGTCCGTGATAGAGATATCCACCGCGGTCAAACACCACTTCAGAAATACCTTTAGCAACTGCGCGTTCAGCAACGAGTTTACCAACAACAACGGCTTGTTCAGTTTTAGTCCCTTTTGAAACTTCTTTGTCAAGAGTTGAAGCACTTGCGAGCGTTACACCCGCTACGTCATCAATCACTTGAGCGTAGATGCCTGTATTAGAACGGAATACGTTCAAACGTGGGCGATCAGCAGTTCCAGAGAGTTTTCCGCGAACGCGACGGTGGCGTTTTTGGCGGAGTTTGTTTTTATCTGGTTTAGAAATCACAGTTTTCACCTCTTTAGTTTTAAATCGTGTGCTATGCACAAAGTTGGAAAATAGGTTGGTGGTTGAAAATCAACCACTCAACATTATTTACCTGTTTTACCTTCTTTACGGCGAACGAATTCACCAACGTAACGGATACCTTTACCTTTATATGGTTCTGGTGAACGAAGGCTACGTACGTAAGCAGCTGTTTGACCAACTACTTCTTTTGAAATTCCGCTAACAACGATTGTTGTTGGGTTTGGAAGTTCAAAAGTAATTCCTTCTGGAGCTTCAACTTCGTCTGGATGAGATTTACCAACAGCCAAAACAAGTTTAGATCCTTGAAGTTGTGCACGGTAACCAACCCCGCGCATTTCAAGTTCTTTCTTGAATCCTTCTGATACACCAACAACCATGTTGTTCAAAAGGGCACGAGTAGTTCCGTGGATTGTTTTCATTTCTTTTGAATCGTTTGGACGGTGAAGAGTTACTTCAGTACCTTCCACACGAATTTCAATATCTTTTGAGAACTCACGAGTAAGTTCTCCTTTAGGTCCTTTTACAGTTACAACGTTGTCATTGTTAGTGAGTTCAACACCAGCAGGCAACACGATAACTTTATTACCAATACGTGACATGTTTATTTTCTCCTGTTAAATTGTCAGGCCAGAATGGCCAGTTTTCACGGGGTTAAAGATACTTATTGAGTTCAATAGCTAAATTGAACACGCTCTAAGAACTGTGCAAAATAGATAAGTTGGCTTGTTTGTAAACAAACTTCTCCAACTTCCTAATTTTGCTTTGTTCTTTACGAGCTTTGTATCTTGATTTTACCAAACGTAAGCGATAACCTCCCCACCAACATTCTTTTGGCGTGCTTCTTTATCAGTAAGCAAACCTTCAGAAGTTG
>CAUVRF010000081.1:0-5965 GCA_963554245.1 uncultured Streptococcus sp. | reverse complement strand
TCGGTGGGCGCTACCGTATCATTGACTTTGCTCTTTCCAACTGTGCAAACTCTGGGATTCATAATGTTGGTGTTATTACGCAGTACCAACCTCTTGCTTTGAACAACCATATTGGGAATGGTTCTAGCTGGGGACTAGATGGTATTAACACAGGTGTTTCTATCCTTCAACCCTACTCTGCGAGTGAGGGAAACCGTTGGTTTGAAGGGACCAGTCACGCTATCTACCAAAATATCGACTACATTGATAGTATTAATCCTGAGTATGTTTTGATCCTTTCTGGTGACCATATCTACAAGATGGACTACGATGATATGCTCCAATCACATAAGGATAACAATGCCAGTCTGACTGTAGCTGTTCTAGACGTACCTCTAAAGGAAGCTAGCCGTTTTGGTATCATGAATACAGATGCCAATAACCGTATCGTTGAATTTGAAGAAAAACCTGCTCAACCTAAGTCTACAAAGGCTTCAATGGGGATTTATATTTTTGATTGGAAACGTCTCCGCAATATGCTTGTTGCTGCTGAAAAGAACAAGGTAGATATGTCAGACTTTGGTAAAAACGTTATTCCAAATTACCTTGAGTCTGGAGAAAGCGTCTATGCTTATGAATTCAAAGGCTACTGGAAAGACGTTGGTACTATCGAGTCTCTATGGGAAGCCAATATGGAATACATTGATCCAAACAACGCTTTGGATAGTCGTGATCGTCAGTGGAAAATCTACTCACGGAACTTGATTTCACCACCAAACTTTATTGGAAAACACGCTCATGTAGAAGATTCTTTAGTTGTGGATGGCTGTCTCGTGGATGGAACTGTTAAGCATTCTATTCTCTCAACAGAAGCGCAAGTACGTGAGGGTGCTGAAGTAGTAGACTCTGTAATCATGAGTGGTGCCATTATCGGAAAAGGTGCAAAAATTAAACGTGCCATTATTGGTGAGGGTGCTGTTATTTCTGAAGGTGTCGAAATTGATGGAACAGACGAAGTACAAGTAGTAGGATACAATGAAGTAGTGGGGGTAGCATCAGATGAAGATTGATAAATATTCAGCCATTTTAGGAAACACAGTTGGTTTTCATGATATGTCAACGTTAACAGAACACCGTCCGGTAGCTAGCTTGCCTTTCGGTGGGAAATACCGTTTGATTGACTTCCCCCTTTCCAGTCTTGCAAATGCAGGTGTTCGTAGTATCTTTGGTATTTTCCAACAAGATAATATCAGCTCAGTATTCGACCATATCCGTTCAGGTCGTGAGTGGGGCTTGTCAACCCTTCTAAGTCACTACTATCTAGGAATTTACAATACTCGTGTTGAAAGCAGTACGGTTGGAAAAGAGTATTACCAACAGCTACTTACCTACTTGAGACGTTCGGGTTCAAACCAAACCGTTTCGATTAACTGTGATGTATTAGTGAATATTGACTTGAATCAAGTCTTCCACCTACACAATACAACGAATGGTCCGATCACAGTTGTATATAAGAAACTTCCAAAGAAAGACATTTCTGATGTGAATGCTATTCTGGAAATCGATGAGACTGACCATGTTCGTTCGCACAAACTCTTTGATAATAAATCTACAGATGAACTCTTCAACATGTCTACAGATATCTTTGTTGTGGACACTCCTTGGTTGATTGAACGACTTGAAGAAGAGGCTCAGAAGGAATATCCTGAAAAGTTGCGCTATGTTCTTCGCGATTTAGCTGTAAAAGAAGGAGCTTTTGCTTACGAATACACAGGTTACTTAGCAAACATTCATTCTGTTCAGTCCTATTATCAAGCAAATATTGATATGCTTGAATCTAAAAAATTCTACTCTCTTTTCTCACCAAATCAAAAAATTTATACCAAAGTTAAGAATGAAGAACCAACCTACTATGCGAATACTTCAAAAGTAAGTACTTCTCAGTTTGCTTCTGGTAGTATCATTGAGGGTGAAGTAGTTCAGTCAGTCCTATCTCGTAACATTTATATTCACAAAGATAGTGTTGTGAAGAACAGCGTTTTGTTCCCTCGTGTTGTGATTGGTCAAGGTGCCCGAGTTGAATATGCTATCTTGGACAAGGGCGTTGAAGTTGCGGACGGTGTTGTCATTCGAGGCACAGCAGAACATCCAGTTGTAGTTAAGAAGGGTGAAACAGTAACAGAGGACATTTATTCATGAAAATTTTATTTGTAGCGGCAGAAGGAGCACCCTTTTCAAAAACAGGTGGTTTGGGCGATGTCATTGGTGCACTTCCCAAATCACTTGTAAAAGCGGGGCACGAAGTTGCAGTTTTCTTGCCTTATTATGATATGGTAGAAGCAAAGTTGGGAGACCAGATAGAGGATGTTCTCCACTTTGAAGTTAGTGTAGGATGGCGTAGACAGTACTGTGGTATTAAGAAAACGGTCTTGAATGGGGTTACCTTCTACTTCATTGATAATCAATATTATTTCTTCCGTGGCCATGTGTACGGTGATTTTGACGATGGTGAACGCTTTGCCTTTTTCCAACTGGCTGCTCTTGAAGCCATGGAACGCATCGGCTTTATTCCTGACCTTCTCCATGTTCATGATTACCACACAGCCATGATTCCCTTCTTGTTGAAAGAAAAGTATCATTGGATTCAAGCATATCAAGGAATCAGAACAGTTTTAACTATTCATAATTTGGAATTTCAAGGTCAATTTTCTGAAGGAATGTTGTGGGATTTGTTTGGTGTTGGATTTGAACGCTATGCTGATGGAACCCTTCGCTGGAATGATTGCCTTAACTGGATGAAGGCTGGTATCCTATACGCGGATCGTGTCTCAACAGTTTCTCCTAGCTATGCACATGAGATTATGACCAGTCAGTTTGGTTGCGGTTTGGACCAGATTCTTCGCATGGAGTCAGGTAAGGTTTCAGGTATAGTTAATGGTATTGACGCAGATCTTTATAATCCTGAGACAGACCCACTTTTAGACTATCATTTTAATAAAGAAGATTTGTCTGGAAAAGCGCAAAACAAAGCAAAATTGCAAGAGAGAGTTGGGTTGCCTGTGCGAGCAGATGTTCCTCTAGTTGGGATTGTCTCTCGTTTGACCCGTCAAAAAGGCTTTGATGTTGTTGTAGAAAGCTTGCATCGTTTCTTACAAGAGGACGTTCAAATCGTTCTTTTAGGAACAGGTGACCCAGCTTTTGAACATTCCTTCTCCTGGTTTGCTCAAGTCTATCCTGACAAGCTATCAGCAAATATCACTTTTGACGTCAAGCTCGCTCAAGAAATTTATGCAGCTTGTGACCTCTTCCTCATGCCAAGTCGTTTTGAACCATGTGGCTTGTCACAAATGATGGCTATGCGTTATGGAACACTACCATTGGTTCATGAAGTGGGTGGACTAAGAGATACAGTTCAATCCTTCAATCCGATCGAAGGAACTGGTACTGGATTTAGCTTCGACAATTTAACACCATACTGGCTTAACTGGAGTTTCCAAACAGCCTTGGATGTTTATAAGTACCAGCCGGAAGTTTGGAGAAATCTACAAAAACAAGCTATGGAATGTGATTTCTCATGGGATACAGCCTGCAAATCTTACCTAGACTTGTACCATAGTTTAGTCAACTAATAGATAAAATCGTATGATTCTTTCATACGATTTTTGGGCTGTTTAGAAAAGAGGAGAAGTGATGACTCAAGTAATGGGGCTCTGTGTCATGGATGTTGATGGCACCCTGATAGCAGAGGAAGTGATTGATCTTTTAGGAAGAGAAGCAGGTTGCGAAGCCGAAATTTCGCAAATTACAAGCCAGGCAATGCGAGGTGAACTGGATTTTAAAACAAGTTTAAGAGCAAGAGTGGCTTTGTTAAAAGATCTTCCAATCTCGGTCTTTGATAGAGTTTTCAAATCTATCCATCTGTCCAAGAATGCTCAAGAATTTATCTCCATTCTTCAAAAGAAGGGCATTCTAGTCGGTCTAGTGTCTGGTGGCTTTACACCAATAGTTGAGAGATTGGCAGAATCCCTTGGTATCTCCTATTTCTCTGCTAACCAGTTGGAAGTCAAAGACGGTTTTTTAACAGGAAAATTAGTTGGTGAAATTGTGACAGGTCAAGTAAAAAATGCTACTCTTGAGAAATGGAGAAAGGAATTAGAACTACCCAAAGAAAGAACGATTGCTATCGGTGATGGTGCCAATGACCTCTTGATGTTAAAGACAGCAGGCCACGGTATAGCCTTTTGTGCCAAAGAGGTCGTAAAAGCAGAGACAGCTTGTCATGTAGATACGAGGGATTTTTTGGAAGTTCTTCCTTTGATTGATTTCTTAGAATGAGAGGGAACTATGAAAATTGTAATCGCACCCGATTCTTTTAAAGAAAGTTTGACAGCAGAAGAGGTCGCTCAAGCTATAAAAAAAGGCTTCGAACAGTCAATAGCGGATGTAGAATGTCTGCTCTGTCCTGTTGGTGATGGTGGGGAAGGAACTGTAGATGCTATTCGCCATTCTCTTGAACTCGAAGAAAAATGGCAAGAGGTGACAGGGCCTTTTGGGCTAAAAGAATCAATGCGCTACTTTCAAAAAGATCAAATAGCGCTCTTCGAAGTTGCTGACTTGGTTGGTTTAGGAAAGATTCCGCGGGAGAAACGAAATCCCCTCCACATCCAAACCAGAGGTATCGGAGAGCTGATTCGCCATCTCATTGATCAAGGAATGAAGGAAATCTATATTGGCGTTGGTGGTACGGCTAGTAATGACGGTGGGATAGGCATTGCTGCTAGTCTGGGTTATTGTTTTTATAATAAGAATGAAAAGGAATTACCAGCTTGCGGTCAGACTTTGCTTGAGTTCGAGTCAGTTTCAGACAGTGAGTTGTATAGGATTCCTGAAGATGTGAAAATTCGCATTTTAGCAGATGTCGTGAGCCCTTTATGTGGTCATCAAGGAGCGACCTATACATTTGGAAAACAAAAGGGCTTGGATCCTGCTTTATTTGAGACAGTAGATCTGGCTATGCAGCGGTTCTATGAAAAATTATCGCCTTCTACCCTATTTCTTAAAGGAGCAGGGGCAGGTGGGGGTATTGCTGCTGGACTCTGTGCCTTTGCTAAGGCCTGTATCGTATCTGGGATTGATACTTGCTTGGATTTGATAGACTTTGACAAGAAAGTTGCAGGTGCCGACTTGGTTATCGTTGGAGAAGGCAGACTGGACAGTCAAAGCTTTGCTGGAAAAGCTCCTATCGGCGTAGCAAAAAGAACCCCTAACAGAGTTCCAGTTATTGCTATTTGTGGTAGTCTTGCTGACGATTTGCCTCCCCTACCATTTGAAAATATAGAAGCTGCCTTTTCCATTTTAGAGAAATGTGAACCTTTAGAGAATAGTTTGAAAAATGCAAGTCTCTATTTGGAGCACACAGCTACTAATATCGGTCATTTATTAAATATGAGGAAGGATTAACCTAACCATTTTTTCCAGATTGATTTTTTAGGAGTTTCTGTCTTTTTCTCCTCCCAGAGATTCGAGAATGCAAGTCTAAGGTCTTTTTCATCTACTTGAACAGGTTCGTTCGTGTGAATGACAAGGCCGAAAGGAGAGGTGATATGATCATCTGAAACAATAGTCGCCTGGCAGTTGCTTTCCTTTGCTTGTTTTAAGTAAAAGACCTGTTTGTCAAACTCGATATTTGGTGAGATTTTCACAAAAAGTTCCTCTACCTTTTCTTGAAACCTTTCTAAAATAGAGAAAAATCCCTTTTGTAGCTGAAGGCTATTGGCTGTCTCAACATCCGCATAGCCTAGAACTCTTTCCTCGAAAGTGCCGAGAAAACGACGTTGCTCATCCGGGTTTAATTTTGGCCCACCATGAGCTTTTTCTAGTAGTTGTTTTGATAAATCTGTCATGAAAATAGTATATCACAAAAATCTCATGAAAACAGACAAAAGAAAGCGATTACTTTATAAAGTTAAGGAAAATTTGCACAAAG
>CAUVRF010000080.1:0-6148 GCA_963554245.1 uncultured Streptococcus sp. | reverse complement strand
TCGGCGACTTTTTCAATGATTTGAACAATTTCAAACCTTCTTCTAATAACGTCCCTCCAACTCAATCTGGTGGGGGATATGGAGGAAACGGTGGTTATGGACCTCAAAACCGCGGCCCGCTTCAAACACCTCCTAGCCAAGAAAGAGGACTCCTTGAGGAATACGGTATCAATATTACTGAGATTGCTCGTCGAGGAGATATTGACCCTGTTATCGGTCGAGATGAGGAGATTATCCGCGTTATCGAAATCCTCAATCGTCGAACCAAGAACAATCCTGTCCTTATCGGAGAGCCAGGTGTTGGTAAAACAGCCGTTGTTGAAGGTCTAGCTCAGAAGATTGTCGATGGGGATGTTCCCCATAAACTTCAAGGCAAGCAGGTCATCCGTCTGGATGTGGTCAGTCTAGTCCAAGGAACAGGGATTCGAGGCCAATTTGAAGAACGTATGCAAAAACTCATGGAAGAAATCCGCAAACGTGAGGACATCATCCTCTTTATCGACGAAATCCATGAAATTGTTGGCGCAGGATCAGCAGGTGATGGCAATATGGATGCAGGCAATATCCTCAAACCAGCCCTTGCCCGTGGTGAATTGCAACTGGTCGGAGCCACTACTCTCAATGAATACCGCATCATTGAAAAAGATGCTGCTCTAGAGCGCCGCATGCAACCTGTCAAGGTAGATGAACCAACTGTCGAAGAAACCATTATCATCCTTAAAGGGGTTCAAAAGAAATACGAAGACTACCATCACGTCAAGTATACTGATGCTGCTATCGAAGCTGCTGCAAATCTTTCCAACCGCTACATCCAAGATCGCTTCTTACCAGACAAGGCTATTGACCTGTTGGACGAAGCTGGTTCAAAGATGAATCTAACGCTGAACTTTGTTGATCCTAAAGTGATTGATCAGCGTTTAATTGAAGCTGAGAATCTCAAGGCTCAAGCTACACGAGAGGAAGACTTTGAAAAGGCTGCTTATTTCCGCGATCAGATTGCCAAGTACAAGGAAATGCAAAAGAACAAGGTGACCGATCAGGATACTCCAATCATCAGCGAGAAAACTATTGAACATATCATTGAGCAGAAAACCAATATCCCTGTTGGAGAACTCAAAGAAAAAGAACAATCTCAGCTTATCCATCTAGCAGACGACCTCAAAACTCATGTCATTGGTCAAGATGAAGCTGTCGATAAGATTGCCAAGGCCATCCGTCGTAATCGTGTTGGACTTGGAACTCCTAACCGGCCAATCGGAAGCTTCCTCTTTGTCGGACCAACTGGTGTCGGTAAAACAGAACTTTCCAAACAACTAGCCATTGAGCTCTTTGGTTCTGCTGACAGCATGATTCGCTTTGATATGAGTGAATACATGGAAAAACACAGTGTGGCTAAATTGGTCGGAGCCCCTCCAGGCTATGTAGGCTACGATGAAGCTGGTCAGTTAACGGAAAAAGTTCGTCGCAATCCTTACTCACTCATCCTTCTCGATGAGGTCGAGAAAGCCCATCCAGATGTGATGCACATGTTCCTTCAAGTCTTGGACGATGGTCGTTTAACAGATGGGCAAGGACGTACAGTTAGCTTCAAGGATACCATCATTATCATGACCTCAAACGCTGGAACTGGTAAGGCCGAAGCCAGTGTTGGTTTTGGGGCGGCTCGCGAAGGACGTACCAACTCTGTTCTCGGTGAACTCGGCAACTTCTTTAGTCCGGAGTTTATGAACCGTTTTGACGGCATCATCGAATTTAAACCTCTCAGCAAGGACAACCTTCTCCAAATCGTCGAACTCATGCTAGCGGATGTCAACAAACGCCTCTCTAGCAACAATATCCACCTCGATGTGACAGACAAGGTCAAGGAAAAGTTGGTTGACTTGGGATATGATCCAAAAATGGGAGCACGCCCACTCCGCCGTACCATTCAAGACCATATAGAGGATGCCATCACAGACTTCTACCTTGAAAACCCAAGTGAAAAAGACCTCAAGGCAGTTATGACAAGCAATGGTAAGATTCAAATCAAATCTGCCAAAAAAACTGAAAAAATCAAAGAGAATACTTCTGAAAGAGAAGATTAGAACTCATAAAAAAGAACAGGAAATCTTGTTTCCTGTTCTTTTTTAATTCTCTTCTTGAACTTGATAGCGAAGAATTGTTTTTAATTTGCTTGGCTCCGTTCGATGAAGGTTATTGAGATAAATTTCTCGGTGGACTTCCGAAGTTCTTTTGAGTTTATGAAGTTTACAAAAATGCTCCATCTCTGCAAAAGTCTCATTTTCAGTATCAAAAGGTCCTACATGAAGCATAGCAAGGCTTTGGCCTTCCTCTATCATTTCAAAACGAATAGCCTCATAGAGAATATTTGGCTTCTTGATTATGACCTCTTCCAAAGCTTTTTCAAATAGTTCTCTCGTAATAAAATCGGGTTGCCCAATCATAATGCTATAAGAAAGCTCACTTTTTACCAGTTCTCCCTCCTTCTCCTTTCTCCATACACCTTCTAAAGGAAAGACAGTAAAATCAGTGTAAACCTCATCCAGAGGAGCTTTTTTATACTTCATCTTTATCGCATAGGCTAAGGCATATAAGGCCCCTACGCGTTCTGAAAAATCTTCTTGATTTGGATCACCTTTACCATCAATCACGATATAGGATTGACCTGGTACCTGCAGGATGCTGGGCCTAGCTTTCACTTGATAAAGATCTTTTGCTTCTTTTCTCCATTCGTATTTCATTTGGTTCTTCTCCTTTCTATCTCTAGTATAGCACCAAAACCCTGACATCTTTTGTCAAGGTTTGTAAAGTTTTTGGATTTTTTCTAGTCTAGAAAGCAATTCCTTCTTCAGATGATTGGGGGCGAGTATTTCCACCCCATCTAGATAAGACAGGAGGTAAGTATACAGGCTTTCATGCTCTGGTAGGACTGTCTTGACATAATAACACCCATCTTTCCCCAAGCTAATCTCATCTTCTGAAAAATCTTCATAAACCCGGAAAGCAAGCTTGGGACTAAACTTCAAGGAAACTTCGATTTGATGTGTCACTTGATCTGAACCATCAACCCAATCCTCCACATTTTTCTGATTCACAGTTTCAGTTGTTAGGTGATAATTCCTAATTCTAGACAATTTGAAAAAACGCCACTCTTCCTTCAAACAACAGTAGGCATGAAGGTACCAATCTCTCTTTTTAAATATGAGTCTAAAAGGCTCGACTGTACGAACCGTTTTCTGACCACACCCACCTAGATAAGTAATCACCAGTTGTCTTTTCTCTAGAATAGCATGTTTGATGTTATCAAATAATTCTTTTTGACCTTCTCGCTTTCTCCAGTCAGTCAAGTCTACTTCTATCCAAGGGCTGGGAGAAACTTGAAAAATAGATTCCAACTTTTCAAGCAACAGATCTTGCTTGTCATTTGTCAGGGCTTGAATTCCTTGCAAAGCTGATAGAAGTTCTAATTTTTCATCCTCCGATACGAGAGTACGATCCAGAACAAAGTCCTTCATTAAAAAGATTCCGCCTGCCTTCCCAGGTATCGAATATAGAGGAATCCCCGCCATACTCAACCGCTCAATATCGCGATAAATCGTTCGTACAGATACTTCAAATAATCGAGCTAATTCAGGAGCCGTTGTACTGCCTTTTTCTAAAAGTAGATATAGGATACGAAATAGTCTTGATTCTGCCATAAAGTCACCTCTCTTTTATTATACCAGTTATAGTGCTAGGTCTGGAAAGTTTAACGAGACAAGGATTGACCAAGACAAAGTAGCTTTTTCTGCACCAGTTCGTTGGTTTATTCTTGACAGCTTGCCCCTCGTCCATTATGATAATAATAAAGATACTAGAGAATGAGGAAAATGCAATGGCAAACCCAACTTTTGGTGAAAAAAAAGAGAATGTGACCTACCAGCCCCGCTATGGTGTGTACGCAGTTATTCCGGATGCGGAGAAAAAACAAATTGTCCTAGTTCAAGCCCCCAATGGTGCTTGGTTCTTGCCAGGTGGAGAAATTGAAGCTGGCGAAGATCATCAAGAAGCACTGAAGAGAGAACTAATCGAAGAACTTGGCTTTACAGCTGAGATTGGAACCTATTATGGGCAAGCTGATGAGTATTTCTACTCTCGCCACCGTGATACCTACTACTACAATCCAGCTTATCTCTATGAAGCTACTTCTTTCCAAAAAGTACAAAAACCATTGGAAGATTTTAATCATATTGCTTGGTTCCCTATTGACGAGGCTATTGAAAACCTCAAACGTGGTAGCCATAAATGGGGAATTGAAGCTTGGAAAATCCAGCATGGAATTGACTAAAATACACGATTTTATCCAAAAAGTGCTATAATAGAGTTAGAAAATCGGAGGAACTATTATGAAGCTTATCAATACGACAAACTCACACTCGCAACTTGTTAAAAGCCAATTAGAAAGCACAGACGCAACTCTTGTCGAGGTCTATTCTGCTGGAAACACAGATGTAGTTTTCACACAAGCCCCGCTTCACTATGAAATCCTCATTTCCAACAAACACCGTGCTATTCGTGAACCCGAAATTGAAACCATCCAAGACTTCTTCTTGAAACGTAAAATTGACAAAGGAAGCATCGATGAAGCCAATATCAAAACCCTCTATTCGGATAAATTGATTGAGATTTCAATCCCTATAAAATAAGAAAACCAGCTTAAAAGCTGGTTTTCACTTATAAAAAAGATTGGTAATACACAACTACCAATCTTTTTTATTATGTGACTATTAGTCCGTCTCGCACCTAACGGGTGGTTATGATTTCACAGCCTCTTTCAAAGCATCTACCTTATCCAAACGTTCCCATGGAAGATCGATATCTGTACGTCCCATGTGTCCATAGGCCGCTGTTTGACGATAAATTGGACGTTTAAGATCCAACATTCGGATAATTCCTGCAGGGCGAAGATCAAAGATTTGACGCGTTGCTTTTTCAAGTTTGCTTTCAGCTACTGTTCCTGTACCAAAGGTATCGATACGAACGGAAACTGGCTGCGCCACACCGATAGCGTAGGCCAATTGCACTTCTACTTTCTTAGCCAGACCCGCTGCCACGATATTCTTGGCAATGTAGCGAGCCGCATAAGAGGCTGAACGGTCCACCTTCGTCGCATCCTTACCAGAGAAGGCACCGCCACCATGACGAGAATAGCCACCATAGGTATCCACGATAATCTTACGACCAGTCAAACCTGAGTCTCCTTGAGGTCCACCAATTACAAAGCGGCCAGTCGGATTGATAAAGAATTTTGTTTGCTCATCCAAGTAAGAGGATGGAATAACTTCTTTGATGACCTTGTCAATCACATCTTTGTGGATTTGTTCATTAGTAGCTTCTGGGTCGTGCTGAGTTGAAATAACGACCGTGTCCACACGTACCGGACGGTCATTTTCATCATACTCAACTGTAACTTGTGATTTAGCATCTGGACGGAGATAGCTGATTTCACCAGACTTACGAAGTTCTGCCAAACGACGAACCAACTTGTGGCTAAGTGAGATTGGTAAAGGCATGAGTTCTTCTGTCTCATCCACCGCAAATCCAAACATAAGACCTTGGTCACCAGCACCAATCAAGTCCAGTGGATCTTGATCTGCATTTCCACGAACTTCCAAGGCTTCGTTAACACCTTGGGCGATATCTGGTGACTGCTCAACAAGTGACGGATGAACTCCCACCGTCTCCGCAGAAAAACCATACTCTGTATTGGTATAACCAATCTCTGCAATGGTATCACGAACCACTCGGTTAATATCTACATAAGCATGTGTAGAAATTTCACCAAAAACATGGACCGAACCTGTGTATACAGCTGTCTCGGCAGCAACGTGCGCATCTGGATCCTTTGCTAAAATAGCATCCAAAATCGCATCTGAAATTTGGTCTGCAATCTTATCCGGATGCCCCTCAGATACAGATTCAGACGTGAATAATTTACGTTCTGACATAAAAATGTCCCCCCTTAAAAAATATTGTTATAGAGTTACAAAGTACTGATAGAAAATCCTATCCTCTACGGGTTGCGACTCGAAAGAAAATAGATCTTTCTACCACCTTATCGGGACTATATAACCTTATCATTATACCACTTTTTACTTTTTTTTGCAGT
>CAUVRF010000079.1:0-6193 GCA_963554245.1 uncultured Streptococcus sp. | reverse complement strand
TCGTTATTTACGACGACCTTGACATGGAAGTTGGGAAAATTCGTTTAAGAGCAAAGGGCTCAGCAGGTGGTCATAATGGTATCAAGTCTATTATTCAACATATAGGGACTCAGGTATTTAACCGTGTTAAAATAGGTATTGGAAGACCTAAAAAAGGCATGTCAGTTGTTCATCATGTTTTAAGTAAGTTTGATCAGGATGACTATGTAGGTATTTTACAGTCTGTTGACAAGGTTGACAATGCTGTAAAATACTATTTACAAGAGAAAAACTTTGAGAAAACAATGCAGAGGTATAACGGTTAAATGGTGACTTTATTAGATTTATTCTCAGAAAATGACCAGATAAAAAAATGGCATCAAAATTTAACAGATAAAAAAAGACAGTTAATCTTAGATTTGTCAACTTCTACAAAAGCTTTAGCAATCGCTAGTAGTTTGAAGAAAGAAGATAAGATTATTTTATTGACATCAACTTATGGAGAAGCAGAACGAATTATCAGTGATCTTCTTTCTATCTTAGGAGAGGAATTTGTCTATCCATTTTTGGTTGATGACTCTCCTATGGTAGAGTTTTTGATGTCTTCGCAAGAAAAAATCATTTCGCGGGTTGAAGCCTTGCGTTTTTTGAATGATCCATCTAAGAAAGGGGTTTTAGTTTGTAATATTGCAGCGAGTCGGTTAATTTTACCCTCTCCGACTAGATTTAAAGAAAGTACTATAAAAATTGCAGTCGGTGAAGAATATGACCAACACGAGCTACTTCACCGGTTAAAGGAAATTGGATATCGAAAAGTTACTCAAGTACAGACACAAGGTGAGTTTAGTATTCGAGGAGACATTTTAGATATTTTTGAGATGTCTCAGTTAGAACCTTTCCGAATCGAGTTTTTTGGCGATGAAGTAGATGGTATTCGTACTTTTGAAGTCGAAACACAATTATCGAAAGAAAATCAGACAAACCTCACTATCTTTCCAGCTAGCGACATACTTTTGAGAGAAAAAGATTATCAACGAGGACAGTCAGCTTTAGAAAAGCAAATTTCAAAGACTCTATCACCAATTTTAAAATCATATTTGGAAGATATTTTGTCAAGTTTTCATCAAAAACAAGTACATTCAGATAGTCGAAAGTTTTTGTCCTTATGTTACGATAAAGCATGGACTGTATTTGATTATATTGAAAAAGATACACCAGTATTCTTTGATGACTATCAAAAATTGATGAATCAGTATGAAGCCTTTGAAAGAGAATTAGCACAATACTTTACAGAAGATTTACAGAATGGTAAATCATTTTCCGAGATGCAGTATTTTGCAGATACAGAGCAAACCTATAAAAAACAAAGTCCAGTTACCTTTTTCTCTAATCTGCAAAAGGGCTTAGGAAACCTCAAGTTTGATCACATTTATCAATTTAATCAATACCCAATGCAAGAGTTTTTCAATCAATTTTCATTTTTAAAAGAAGAAATTGAGCGATACAAAAAAATGGACTACACTATTGTTTTGCAGTCTAGCAATTCAATGGGAAGTAAAACATTGGAGGATGTTTTAGAGGAATATCAGATCAAATTGGATTCCAAAGATAAGTCAAGTATCTGTAAAGAATCTGTAAACTTGATTGAGGGTAATCTAAGACATGGTTTTCATTTTGTAGATGAAAAAATTCTCTTGATTACTGAACATGAGATTTTTCAAAAGAAATTAAAACATCGTTTTCGAAGACAACATGCTTCAAACGCAGAGCGATTAAAAGATTATAATGAACTTGAAAAAGGGGATTATGTTGTTCACCATATCCATGGAATTGGTCAATATCTAGGAATCGAAACAATTGAAATCCAAGGCATTCACCGTGATTATGTCAGTGTCCAATACCAAAATGGTGATCAAATCTCCATCCCAGTAGAACAGATTCATTTACTGTCCAAATATGTTTCAAGTGATGGGAAACCTCCTAAACTCAATAAATTAAATGACGGTCATTTCAAAAAGGCCAAGCAAAAAGTTAAGAACCAGGTAGAGGATATAGCTGACGATTTAATTAAACTGTATTCTGAGCGTAGTCAGTTGAAGGGTTTTGCTTTCTCAGCTGATGATGAAGATCAACATGCTTTTGATGATGCCTTCCCTTATGTTGAAACGGATGATCAACTTCGTAGTATTGAGGAAATCAAGAGAGATATGCAGGATTCTCACCCCATGGATCGACTTTTGGTTGGAGATGTTGGTTTTGGGAAGACTGAAGTAGCAATGCGTGCTGCTTTTAAGGCAGTCAATGATCACAAACAGGTGGTCGTTCTAGTTCCAACGACGGTTTTAGCGCAACAGCACTATACGAATTTTAAGGAACGATTCCAAAATTTTGCTGTTAATATTGATGTGTTGAGTCGCTTTAGAAGTAAAAAAGAGCAGGCAGAAACACTTGAAAAACTAAAGAATGGTCAAGTCGATATTTTGATTGGAACGCATCGTGTTTTGTCAAAAGATGTTGTGTTTTCAGATTTGGGATTGATGATTATTGATGAGGAACAACGATTTGGTGTCAAGCATAAGGAAACTTTGAAAGAACTGAAAAAACAAGTAGATGTTCTAACCTTGACAGCAACGCCAATTCCTCGTACTCTCCACATGTCTATGCTGGGAATCCGAGATTTGTCTGTTATTGAAACTCCTCCAACCAATCGCTATCCTGTTCAAACCTATGTATTAGAGAAGAATGATAGTGTCATTCGTGATGCTGTCTTGCGTGAAATGGAGCGTGGAGGTCAAATTTACTATCTTTACAATAAGGTTGACACGATTGACCAGAAGGTTTCGGAATTACAGGAGTTGATTCCAGAGGCTTCGATTGGGTATGTTCATGGACAAATGAGTGAAATTCAGTTGGAAAACACTCTACTGGACTTTATTGAAGGTCAGTATGATATTTTGGTGACGACTACTATTATTGAGACAGGGGTAGATATTCCAAATGCCAATACCTTATTTATTGAAAATGCAGACCATATGGGTTTGTCAACCTTGTATCAATTAAGAGGAAGAGTCGGTCGTAGTAATCGTATTGCTTATGCCTATCTCATGTATCGTCCAGAAAAATCAATCAGTGAAGTCTCTGAAAAGAGATTAGAAGCAATTAAGGGATTTACAGAATTAGGCTCAGGATTTAAGATTGCGATGCGAGATCTTTCGATTCGTGGAGCAGGAAATCTCCTAGGAAAATCGCAGTCTGGTTTCATTGATTCTGTTGGTTTTGAATTGTATTCACAGTTATTAGAGGAAGCTATTGCTAAACGGAACGGTAATGGGAATAAAAGAATCAAAGGAAATGCTGAGTTGATTTTACAAATTGATGCTTATCTTCCTGATACTTATATTTCTGACCAACGACATAAGATTGAAATTTACAAGAAAATTCGTCAAATTGACAATCGTGTCAACTATGAAGAACTACAAGAAGAATTGATGGATCGCTTTGGAGAATATCCAGATGTAGTAGCCTATCTTTTAGAGATTGGTTTGGTTAAGTCATATTTTGACAAGGTCTTTGTAGAACGTGTGGAAAGAAAAGAAAATAAGATTACAGTTCAATTTGAAAAAGTCACTCAACGACTATTCTTGGCTCAAGATTATTTTAAAGCCTTATCTGCAACGAACTTAAAAGCAGCTATAGCTGAGAATAAGGGATTAATGGAAGTTGTATTTGATGTCCGAAACAAGAAGGATTATGAAATTTTAGAAGGTTTGCTGATTTTTGGAGAAAGTTTATTAGAGATAAAAGAATCAAAGGAAGCAAATCCCATTTAACATTTTTCTTCTATAAAAAGGATAAAAATGGTACAATAATAATTTGAGGTAATAAAAATGAGATTAGACAAGTATTTAAAAGTATCACGAATTATTAAGCGCCGCACAGTCGCAAAAGAAGTAGCAGATAAAGGTAGAATCAAGGTGAATGGAATCTTGGCCAAAAGTTCAACGGATTTGAAAGTTGATGACCAAGTTGAAATTCGCTTTGGAAATAAGTTGTTGCTTGTTAAAGTACTAGAAATGAAAGATAGTACAAAAAAAGAAGACGCAGCAGGCATGTATGAAATTCTCAGTGAAACACGGGTAGAAGAAAATGTCTAAAAATATTGTACAGATGAATAATTCTTTTATTCAAAATGAACATCAACGTCGTCGTTACCTGATGAAGGAGAGACAAAAACGAAATCGTTTTATGGGTTGGGTCCTTATTTTGATGATCTTGTTGTTTATTTTACCAACTTATAACTTGGCTCAAAGCTATGATCAGTTACTACAACGCCGTCAGCAATTGACAGAGTTGAAAGAGCAGTACCAAACTCTTAGTGATGAAAAGGATAAGGAATCCGCCTTTGCTGCAAAGTTGAAAGATGAAGACTATGTAGCAAAATATGCACGCGCCAAGTACTATTACTCAAAGAAACGAGAAGCAATTTACACAATTCCTGATTTGCTTCCGAGGTAATGTCATGGAAAATTTATTGGAAGTTGTTGAGCAATTTTTAAGTTTATCAGATGAAAAATTAGAGGAATTGGCAGCTAAAAACCATTTATTACGATTACAAGAAGAAAGGGAAGAGAAGAATGCGTAAGTTCTTAGTAGTTTTATTGCTACCTGCTTTTATCATAACCTCAAGAGTAGTTAGCACAGAAAAACAGCTTCCTTACTCTTCGCAAGAAATTTATTATCTAACTGAGTCTGATTATGGATTCTACTATAAAGAAACTCTGGAATCCCCAATGGTATATGGAGAAACAGCCGTCTATGCTAATGAGGATCTTGTTAAGGAGTCTGGTAAATTGACTCCTGGAACCACCTTTAAAATAGTAGAATGGCGTTTGAATAGACAAGGTGTTCCTGTTTTTAAATTAGATAATCACCAGTTTATCCTTGCAGATAAGCGGTTGGTCTATGATCAAAGTCAAGTTCAAACTCAAAATAGACAAGTATGGTTGGAGCAGGGGTTTGTTATCTATAACAGTCCCTATGATGCGAAAGAAATTTCTTCAACCCTCTCTCCCTATCAACGCGTAACGGTGGATAGAGCTCTCTTTGCTGAGGGACAAGAATTTCTTCATATCAATCAAGTTGGGTGGGTATCAAAAGAGTTCACCTCAGAAGAAGACAATCGCATCCAGAAGGTTCAAGAAGTTTTATCAAACAACTATCAGAATGAAAATTATTCTATTTATGTTAAACAACTGAGTACAGGTAAAGAGGCTGGGGTGAATGAAGACAGCAAACTTTATGCAGCTAGCATCTTGAAACTAGCCTACCTTTATTACGCTCAAGATAAGATAAATCAAGGGGAATATACGCTAGACAGTAGCTTCAAGTATATCCCAGAAGTAAATAGTTTCCCTGGGTCCTATAAACCAGAAGGTAGTGGTAGCTTACCTAAAAAAGAAGATAACAAAGAATACAGTCTTCAACAGTTAATTACCAAGGTAACAAAAGAGTCTGATAATGTTGCTCATAATATTTTAGGTTATTACGTGACCAATCAATCTGACGGGGCTTTTAAAGAAAAAATGTCCACCATTATGGGCGAAGATTGGGATGTGAATGATAAACTGACTTCTTCAAAAATGGCTGGAAAAGTCATGGAAGCTATTTATAATCAGAATGGTTTTGTCCTAGAGTCTCTAGGTAAGACCGATTTTGACAACCAACGAATCGCAAAAGGTGTTTCGGTTAAGGTAGCTCATAAAATTGGAGATGCCGACGAGTATAAACATGACACTGCCATTGTTTATACGGATTCTCCTTTCGTTCTTTCTATTTTCACTAAAAATTCTGATTATGACACTATTGCTAAGATAGCTAAGGATGTCTATGAGGTTTTAAAATGAGGGAACAGGATTTTTTAAATCATTTTCTCCGAAAAGAGTATTTCAAAAAACATTCGAAAGTCGTGTTAGCTTTGTCTGGCGGACTGGATTCAATGTTTTTATTCCATCTATTGTCTACTTATCAAAATGAGTTAGAAATTGAGCTGATTGTAGCACATGTTAATCACAAGCAGAGAAGGGAGTCTGACTGGGAGGAAAATGAACTAAGGAAGTTAGCTGATGCAGCTGGACTTCCTATTTATATCACAAGCTTTTCAGGAGACTTTTCAGAAGCGCGTGCTCGAGAGTTTCGTTATGATTTTTTTAGGAAA
>CAUVRF010000078.1:0-6250 GCA_963554245.1 uncultured Streptococcus sp. | reverse complement strand
CCTTAAATCTATCCCTAAGAATGGACAACCAAGGAGGAAGGTTACTGATAGGCTTACCTAAGTCTGGACTACCAACCAGAACTGTGTTTTTATCTTAGTTGGGACTATTATAGCACGGTTCAGCACTATCTACAAATTTTTCAAATGTGTATCAAAAAAATTTATCGTAGCAAACCAAGAGTCTACACTTTCTTTCATTAATAAGTGCCAATCTTTTCGATAACGATGATTCGGTTGATAAGCAACCGTCAACATATGCCCTGTTTCATGGTATTTTTTAAACAAAATGGATTTCCCTTTATAATGTGAAATAATATCATCTATCGCGGATGACGCATTCCATATTTCATCAACATCGCTTCCTAGTAATAATAAAGGAGAGGCAATTTTACTCACATCAATCTGAGCCCTACTATCTTCAGGAATATGTTTTCCAAAAAACTTGTTTAACAAATAATTTCCTAGTTGAAATTTTTGATACGGAAGTTCTTTTTGCAAATATGTCCAAGAAGATGAATGTGAGTTGAGTTTTCCCTTTATTCCCTCAAATATTACATTTGAGGGGGAATTGAGTACCAAACATTGCACATCATCCAAAATACTTTGTCCAGCTAGAACAAGCTCTGCTCCTTTAGAACGACCATATATTCCTATTTTTGTATTATCAACTTGAGGATGATGATATAGAAAATCTTTCGCTTCCTCCAGACATTCTATCGGAATTCGTTCTAAGTTTTGGGGTAATCCCTCTAAACCAAAATAAGCTATCGCAAGACAAATATAGCCTCTAGAAGATAAAAGTTGGGCAATGTTCTGAGCTTTTTCAATTCTTCCCTCACTACCGCTAACAATAATCACGGCTGGCGCCTTTCTTAACTTTTCATCATAAAATAATCGACCTTGAAAATGCTTATCATAAATATCTTGATACCTTATTCCCAGATTCATATAACGCCTTACAAAACTTTGCTCCGCGACCACATCTTTCCCCAGCCTGATTTTAATTTCAACACCAAAACAATCTCGCAATGGAATTCTATCAAGAGAACTGGGTAATCTCCTTTTCCTATTCTTCAACGGTTTCGCATTAAAGAACAAGCCCATTTCTGAAACCCCTTTATAAGATCCTGAAATAGCTGCTGTTTGAGAGGTGTCAATCATACCGCCCTGATCAGATAAAAAAATTGCGGTTGATTTCCACACGACATCATGATCTAAAAGTAAGGGAGCATTTATACAGTAATAATCAGACAGGTACATTTCTACACAATACCTTGTCCTTGGTTCTAAACCATTGATAGTAATATAAAAAGATTCATCTGCTAAGTCAGTTTGTGAAATCAGTTCAATGTTTACAGTCATATCTTCTCCTTTTGTTAATATACTTAACAACTAAATTTAAAATTTACCGTGACTTTCACCACGGCAATCCTCCCCATACATTTTCAATATCATCCATCAATTTCACAACTGTTTGAAGCTCCTCCTCGCTATAGTTGTTTAAAACTGAAAAGACCGATTCTTCAATATATGCTTGTTGGTCCTTATGGATTTTAAAAACTTCGATGCCTTTTTCAGATAATCTCAAATATTTATTTTTCCCATTATTCGGAGCAAAATCAAAAACAACTAAATTTTTTTGAATTAATCTCCTAACACTTTGAGTTATTGCACTTCTCGAAACTTTTAATAATTCAGATAATTTCACTAGATTTAAGGGCTGATTTTTCCCAATCACAACAATCAAATGTACCTCATTCAACGTAATGGATTTGTCAGTACTAATTTTATGTTGATTTTTTTTTAACTGTTCAAACGCTAAAATAAATCTATTGAAACGATTATTAAATGTAATAAATTCTTTTTTATTCATAATCTCTCTTTTCTTTGTTAATTATATTAACAAAATAGAAACTTCCTGTCAAATAAAAATCCTCCAGATTCTACTCTGAAGGATTCCTATCTTATTTCACAACGATATTAACCAATTTAGTTGGCTCAAACAGTTTGGGGAACTGTTTGAGGTTAGAAATCAGCAACTAAATCGGTAATTTTACAGCAATATTAACCAATTTAGTTAGCTTCAATAGTCCAATAGACTATTGAAGGTGGCAGATAGAGCTCTAATAAACTCGTTATTTAACGACGATATTAACGAGTTTGTTAGGTACCGCAATCACCTTCACGATTTCCTTGCCGTCAATTTCTGCTTTAACTTTTTCGTCAGCGAGAGCAATTTCTTGCAATTCTTCACGTGATAGGTCTTTAGCGACCATCAATTTGGCACGGACTTTTCCTTTGATTTGGATGACGATTTCGATTTCGTCTTCAACCAATTTGCTTTCGTCCCAAGTTGGCCAAGCTACATAAGAGATGGACTCACCTGTTGCAGCAACTGTTTGCCAGAGTTCTTCTGCCAAGTGAGGTGCAAATGGAGCAATCAATTGGATAAAGCCTTTGGCGTAGTCTACATAGAGTTTGTCTTCCTTGTTAGCAGCGTTGACAAAGACCATAAGTTGGGCAATGGCTGTGTTGAATTTCATAGACTCAATTTGCTCAGTGACAGATTTAACGGTTTCGTTATAAACCTTGTCAAGAGCACCATTATTTTCCGCAACGATTTCTTTACTTGTGATCAAACGGTAAACACGGTCAAGGAATTTACGGCTTCCTTCCAGACCTTCTTCTGACCAAGCGATGGAAGCATCGAGTGGCCCCATGAACATTTCATAAACACGAAGGGTATCAGCACCATATTGTTCCACCACATCGTCTGGGTTGACAACGTTCTTGAGCGATTTAGACATCTTGGCTGGTGCTTGCTCCAACTCTTCTCCTGTTTCCACATGGAAGAAAGAACCGTCACGTTTTTCAACCTTATCAGTCGCTACAAGAGCTCCACGGTGGTCACGGTAGCTTGTTCCCAAAATCATTCCTTGGTTAAAGAGTTTTTGGAATGGTTCCTTAGTCGGAACAACACCTAAGTCATAGAGGAATTTATGCCAGAAACGAGCGTAGAGCAAGTGAAGAACAGCATGCTCCGCACCACCCACGTAGATGTCCACTGGCAACCATTGTTTGAGGAGATCCTCATCCGCCAATTTCTCAGTGTTGTGTGGGTCGATATAGCGGAGATAATACCAGCTTGAACCTGCCCATTGTGGCATAGTGTTTGTTTCACGACGACCTTTGACGCCATCTTCACGAGTCACTTCAAGCCAGTCTGTCAAGTTAGCTAGTGGACTTTCACCAGTACCTGAAGGGCGGATATCCTTGGTTACTGGCAAGACAAGTGGCAATTCACTTTCAGGAACAGCTGTTGAAGTCCCATCTTCCCAATGAATGATTGGGATTGGCTCACCCCAGTAACGTTGACGGCTAAAGAGCCAGTCGCGGAGACGGTAGGTAACCTTCTCTTGTCCACAACCTTTCTCTTCCAACCAAGCCACAATCTTAGCAATAGCCTCTTCTTTGTTAAGTCCATCTAGGAAGTCCGAATTGACATGAAGCCCATCTTCAGTATAAGCAGCTTCTGCCACATTACCACCTTCAAGCACTTCTACGATTGGAAGACCAAACTGTTTGGCAAATTCCCAGTCACGTTGGTCATGGGCAGGCACAGCCATGACAGCACCTGTTCCATAACTAGCAAGAACATAGTCCGCAATCCAGATTGGGATTTCCTTGCCATTGACAGGATTGATGGCATAAGCACCCGTCCAAACCCCTGTTTTTTCCTTGGCAAGGTCTGTACGAGCCAAGTCTGACTTGAGGCTAGCTTGGTGTTTGTAGTCAGCTACTGCCTCAGCTTGCTCTGGACTGACGATAGCATCTACCAAATCATGCTCAGGCGCCAATACAGTGAAAGTCGCACCGAAAAGCGTATCAGGACGAGTGGTAAAGACGGTAAATTCCTTGTCAGTCCCTTTCACTTTGAAAGTTACATTAGCACCAGTTGATTTACCAATCCAGTTGCGTTGCATGTCCTTGATAGACTCTGGCCAATCCAACTCATCCAAGTCATTGAGCAAGCGCTCTGCATAGGCCGTGATTTTAAGCATCCATTGGCGCATTGGTTTGCGGACAACGGGATAGCCACCACGCTCAGAAGTTCCGTCAGGAAGGACTTCTTCGTTGGCAATGGCCGTTCCCAATTCTTCCACCCAGTTTACTGGTACTTCGGCTTCATAGGCCAAGCCTTTTTCGTAAAGTTTGGTGAAAATCCACTGAGTCCATTTGTAGTAGTTTGGATCTGTTGTGTTGACTTCACGATCCCAGTCATAAGAAAATCCAAGTGCATTGATTTGACGTTTGAAGTTGGCAATGTTTTCCGCTGTAAATTCTGCTGGGTCATTCCCCGTATCCATAGCGTATTGCTCTGCAGGCAAACCAAAGGCATCCCATCCCATTGGGTGAAGGACGTTGTATCCTTGCGCACGTTTGTAACGGCTGAGGATATCGGTTGCTGTATAACCTTCTGGGTGTCCTACGTGCAATCCAGCTCCTGATGGATATGGGAACATATCGAGAGCATAAAACTTCGGTTTTGATGCGTCTGTTCCTGTCTTAAATGTATGATGTTTCGCCCAATAGCCTTGCCACTTGGGCTCAATTTCTCTATGATTGTAAAAACTCATGCTATTTCTCCAATTTTATGATGTTACTATTATACCATTTTCAAGAGATTTTTACAGATGAAATCATGAAGTTTCCATTGATACCTATTACAAAACATACCCTAACTATTTCCTTTTAATTGACCACTAAAATTGAAAGTTGTATAATGCTAGCTGGAGGAAATAATCATGGATTTACAAACTATTTTTGCATATGGGTTCATTCTCATTTTCATCATCACAGAAACGTGGATTAAAAGGAAAACAAAATCAAACAATGAAAATAACTCTGAAGACAAAGGAAGTCGTTACATCATTATTGGTAGTGTTGTTTGTTGTCTTCTATTAATGAATGAACAACTTCTACCTTCTATAGCTCAATTGCCACATTTTTTGATCTATATTGGAATTCTCCTTTCTCTAGCCGGCTTTGTATTACGTATCTATGCAGTTAATTATCTTGGGAAGAATTTTACACTTGCGGTTCAAACAACAGATAGTCAGCAGTTGGTAGAAGCAGGTCCCTACTCTATAGTAAGAAATCCTGCCTATACTGGTAGCATCGTATCCATACTTGGCTTGTCAATTGTTTCATTAAATCCTCTCACAATTATTATTTGTCTCATTCTATTGGTAGTTGGTTACAGTATTCGATTAAAAGTAGAAGAAAAAGCCTTATACAATCATTTTGGAGAAGCATATGAAACATACTGTCAAAAGGTTCGCTATCGAATTTTCCCTTATATTTGGTAATTTCATTCAAATATAACATATCTTTCAACTAGGTTTGACTGATTGCTAAACATGATAAATATTTTTTTAATGAAGGATTGAGTTTTGCGTTATGCAAGATTCAATCCTTTTAGTTTGATTTCATTCTGTTTATATCTCCTTTATGGTATTATTCTCCAAAATGATTCTAGCCTTCCTTTCATAACATCACATCCCCCAAAAATTTTTACTTTTTCGGAACTATTGATTTAAATCATATCCTTTAACTCAAAATTAGCTCCTAATCGGAGCTAACTTCTATTAACTATTTGTCTCTAACATCTTCTCACGTCCGAGCTCTCGATAGCTACGGTCACCAACAGCCTCAACGCTAAACTGCCCGTTCTCATATCCAAGGATCGTTACACTACCATTATCCAGACCATGCGGATGCATGCCATTGATCAGATAAACAATGGTCCCAATGGTCATTCCATGGCTTACGACGAGAGCATTGCCCCCACCTTGTTCTTCCATTTCTTTGGCAATCGCTTCAAAGCCTTCTTTGATTCGACTACTGAGTTTTTCCCAACCTTCAGCCCAGCCTGCAGTATCAACCTCAACTAGACCTTCTGCTAGCTCTGCATAGGACAACTGATGAACATGGTCTACATTGAAAATTCTCGGAATCAAGCCCATAAAGAGGTCCCCATCATAGGCCCCATCAAAACTACCAAAGCACCATTCTCTGATGCGCTTGTCCATGCGGTAAGGGATTTTCCCCTGCAAGCCAAGTTCTTCTAGGATAATTCCCATAGTTTGAATAGTCCGCCCTGAATCACTGGAATAAGCGCGGTCAAACTGTAAACCAGACTCTCTCAAGCCAATTCCCAGTTCATGGATTCCCAACTCACCTTCTGCAG
>CAUVRF010000077.1:0-6369 GCA_963554245.1 uncultured Streptococcus sp. | reverse complement strand
AAGCATCAGCCGCAAGCTCTTTACCATTCAAGACTTTCTTAGCTTTGATTGTCGCGCTTGTTGAAGCTGCGTTATAAGTGTTAGTGAAGACACGTTCTGCATTCGGATTTTCTACAGTCGCAACCAATTGACCTTGACCGTTATCTGCTACAGTTACTTTAACTGTGTAAGATTCTGTTGAGTATGTCACACCTGCTTCTGTTCCTGATTTCTCAGTAATAGTGTAAGTGTGCTCTCCTGCTTCTGTGTAGTTGACGTTGAAGACAACTTCGCCTGAAGCAGCGTTCTTAGCTTCTGCTACAACTGCATCTTTTTCTTTCAATTCGAAAGTATAAGCATCAGCCGCAAGCTCTTTACCATTCAAGACTTTCTTAGCTTTGATTGTCGCACTTGTTGAAGCTGCTTTATAAGTGTTAGTGAAAGTTGGTTCTGCTGAAGTAACAGAAGCTGTCAATACTCCACCTTGGAATGCTGCTGTTACAGTAACTTCCTTACCTGCTTCATCAAAAGTGATACCATTGATTGCTGCTGAAGTATCTTCTTTGATGACGTAGTGGTAAGTTCCCGCACCTTTTACTTCAATGTTCTCGAAGGTAATCGTTCCATCAGCTTTTGATTTCGCTGTGGCTACTGGAGTCTTCAAGTTCTCTGCTGTATATAGGTTAAAGGTAAACTCATCCGCTTTTGGAAGTTTATCTGTACGACCTTCTACCACTTTCTTAGCTGTTACATTGAACACAGCTGGAACAGGCTCGTCCTTAAGGTTGATCGTAGAACCTGCTGCTCCGAGTTTGACTGTATACTCTTTTTCATCTAGCTTATAGCCAGCTGGAGCAGTCTTCTCTTTGATCTTGAACGTTTTACCTTCCCATTTCTGATCATAAGTTTTAGTAAGCGCTACTCCTTTTTCATTCGTAGTCACTTCTGTTGTTTCACTTGCATCATCTGCTGCTGTCACAGTATAAACTGCTCCTTGAACAGGTGTAAGAGTGAACGCGTCTGTCTTATTAATCTTAATTTGGTAAGCTGTAGATGCTACAATTGTACCAGAAATCAAAGATGTTGCTTCCGCTTTCATGCTAAGCGCACCTGGGCGACTTGTGTTTTGTGCAAGTTTTGTTCCGTCCGCAAGAGACAAAGCTATGATATTTGCTACTTTCGTACCATCATTTGGAGTGGTAGTACTATATGTAACGAAGTAAGAAGTCGTTCCATCTTTGATTGTAACATCAAATGATGTATAGTTTGAGTTCCAAGCAACTGTATAGTCAGTGCCTTCTACCATGAGTTCTGCTCCTGGAGGAACAGCAGAAGTACCGCCGTTAATATCAGCCTTGTAAATCTTCAAGCTTTCTGGAATGTATTGAGCTGGTGTGTAAGATGTGTCATCATTTGGAATTGTGTCATGAAGCACAATGTTTTGTCCAAAATCTTGTTTTTCTGTGTTCACACGTACACGCCAGTTTGATTGCTCATTACCTGAGCTTACTGATCCGATAGCTGCTAGTTTTGGAGAGTTCCAGCTTTCACGGGAAGCTTGTCCACCAGATTTCGCGTAGTTCTCAGTACCAACTTTAGGACCTGTGATTGTCTTAGAGGTATATGTATGAGTTACCTCTTGCTTCATAGAAGAAGAATTAAAGCTAATTGGTGTCTTAGTCTGGTCTGTTAAGAAGCGGAATGATGCCGCAAAGTTACCAGATACATCCTTAACTTTATCTCCACCGGTTGCAGCTAGGTACTTGTCCAAGTTTTTCAAGGTAATTTTTGCTTTACCACCCTTGTCATTACCACTTGATGTTACAACTGCTTCCCCAATCGTTACTTGCGTAGCTGGGTCAACCAACTGTTGAGTGCCGTTGTAAACTGTCATGGGTGCAGGAATGTCGAAAGTGAAATAATCACCATTGTTCAAGTTTTCATTGTATTGTTTGAGATCAAACGTTACACGAAGCTTGTAGGCATTCCCTGTACGAACTGCATAATCTCCCTCAGAAGTTACATTCTGTTTCGTATCTGAAGCATCCAATAACTCAACACCTGTAATAACTTGCGTTAATTCCTTTGGCGTCGGGTCATCAGCTTTAACAGTATTTGTCGAAACAGATGTAAGTGTCAAGACAGAAAGAGCTGCAGCTGAAAGTTTTGAAAGCAATTTCAGCATTTTGCTTTTTGCCATGTTTCTCCTCTTTTCTATATTTTATTTTCAATGTTCTTAATCCCTCTCCTGAGAAACGAAGAAGAAATCACAGATTATTTGATATTTAGTAGTTAAAGTCCTCCAAACACTTTAAGTATTAAACATAAATAACCACATACATTCTAGCATTATACATGTCACTTTGTCAAGCGATTTAACGCTATTGTAATTATTTTGCAAATGAAATAATTTTATTCATTAAATAATCTGTATTTTTTTCTAATTTTCTAGTTTAATTTCTTGACTCAAACTACTTGATTTGTTAAAATAAAAAGGCTGCAATATATTTTTATATATTATTATAGTTGTTTGTAGGAGAAACTAAATATAAATTATTATGAATAATTGCGGTCAAACTATTTAATATAAAAAGGGAATTATATTTTTATGAAAAAGTTACGTAAAGTAAAGAAGCACTGGGTTGCTGTTTCAATCGGAATTGTTACATCAGCCTTATTAGTCAATAACGTAGCCGCTAATGAAGTTGGGGGAGACACTTCAGAAATTCTACAACCGACTACAGTTACATCTTCAACGATTGAAAAAACCAATGAAGACGGAAATACTCCAAATTCTGCTGAGAATGGTAATAATCCTAGTTCAGTGACTGAACAGTCTACTACTCCTTCTTCCAATGTATCCGATAGTGCTAGCACTGTAGCTGAAACTCCTACGAAGCCAGCAGAGCCAGCAGATAGTAAACAAATAGGACGAAGTGGATTCCGAAGTGTAAGCGCATCCACATCTACGGAAAAAAATAAAAGTCAGCCAAAAGACTCTATACCGACTGAGCCCGCTGAATCTATCGAACCCGCTCTAAAGCCAGAAGTAAAAGCTGACGAGGAAGCAATCAAAGCAAAAGCCATTCCTGAAATACCAAAAGAAAACCAATCAAAGAAAATTCAAGATGCCATCACAGAAGATGTAAGAACCGTTGTTTCAAAACCAACTGTTGAAGGTATTGAGTATGATGTTCACTATGATCATAAAAACAAATGGTACTATGTCAATGCTACTGATTTTGGTTTGAATGTAGCTGATAACCAAGATGATACTCTCGCTGTTAATAAAGCACTAAAAGCAGCAAATGAAATTGTAATGGCTGATCCAGATGGTACACAACATACTGGTGTTGCCGTCAAACTTTCTGGAATTGTCAATGTGGCTCGTGATAAAGGCGAAATTGATCACTATAAAATTTTAACATACGGATCAGGTGTTCCTATGCCTATACAAAAAGGACGAATTGATGGTGTTCAGAATCTTTCGCATGTTACGAAAGAAGAATATGAAAATCTCCGTGTAGACTCGGATGGACTTGTTCGTTATGTTAGTTCTAACGGAGAAAACCTTACAGGAATAGCACTGCCAATCTATCGCAAAAGCGAAAGTGGCTCCTTTAATCAAATTAAAATCGGTTCAGAGCACTCAAATGTAACCGGTCTCTTTGGAGACGGTCCAGGAACAACCGTATTAAAAACAAATTTAGTTCAGCTAGGAAATCCTTGGGATAGCAACGAGAATGATACTGACAATCGCGACCATGCTGTTTTGCTAGTTGAAAATCAAAATGGATTCCTTGTGAAAGATTTATCTGTTTCTATCCAAAACTTAAAAGAAGCTTTTGGAGAACAACATGATGGCTTCTACGTCAAAGGAATGCCCTACTATGGAAAAGTCGATGGCGTCCTTATTAATGATTCTGATAATGTAACTGTTGAGAACGTTGAAGCGAGTGGAGCTAACAAAGCTGGCATCCGCTTCGGGTCGTCATATAACAGTGTCTCAAATATCTCTCTACCTGGTTGGGGCCGTCCTCGCTCTGTGAGTAATTTGATTGCTGGAAAAGCTCCTGGTTATACTTTCAGTAGTCTAAACTTAGGTGAAAACAATAAAGTATTAAACAGTAATACTCACAATAACCGAGTGGCTGGAGTTCAATTCTCTTACCAAACCAATATCCTTATTGAAGGAACAACCACTTCTGAAAATGGACACAAATTAAACGGAAGTACAGGTTATGGTTTCGCTTCAGAGGCTGGATCCTACAATAATGGAATTGTTTTCCGAAACAATACGAGTACCTATAACTATCGTAAAGGTTTAGATATTCACGACGGTGACCGAATTTTAATCGAAAACAACATTTCATACGGAGATCGCTTGTTAGGTATCTCTGTATACAACCGAAACTTTAAAATGGAAAATGTTGTCATTCGAAACAACGTTGTCACACAAGATAAAACAAATCGTCTAGTACGAGATGACTTGAAAGTTGACGGAAAATTCACACATGGTCATGATTACCTCCAGTATGAAGCGATTCATTTGCAAACGAATGAAAAATCTCAGGACTTGAGTGCAGACGGAGCCGTCGGTTATTTTGAAATTAGTAATAACCGCATTCAAGATTTGGATTCATCAGGTAGAACCGCTACAAACCAAGACTACAATACAAATGCTATCTTGGTTCGTATGCAAGAGCCTTATCTAAACTATGTACTAAATATAAAAAACAATCAAATCACTGGACACTCAGCAAACGATTTGATTAAGATGATTAACTCTTCTAATGACAATATTAGGGGAACAGCTACATTATCTGATACAAGTAAATTTGCAAACGGATTGGGATATGGTTCTGGTTCCATCAACATTAGTAATAATAAAGTCGAGCTTGAAGAACTTTATGGTGATCCAAATAAAGATTTATCTGCTATTACAATCGCTGAATCGACTAGTAATTTTAATGTCGCAGATTCAAAAATTCGTGCTAACCAAGATAAGTTCCGCGGATCTGTTGTTTTCCAAAACAATGACATTAAAGTCAAACGAACCTTCATGAGTACTAGACCGGGCATCATTGGAAAACAAAAAACAATGCCTATCATTTCTATTACAACTAATGCAGAAGGTATTCTTTTTAAGGATAATAATTTAGATTTTGGTGAAATCACGCAAACTTTAGCTAAGAACGCCGCAACGCAAACGCCGTTAATTAGTTTAAATGGAAATAATGGTACTTTGGTGCAACCTGGACTTGGCTTTGGTATTAATACAACTCGAACTCCAAGCAACCTTCCAAATACACTTAGTCGAACTCAACCATTAGCTTTTATTGGAAACGATATTAAAATTTCTAATATTAGTTATGCTAACAATGTTGATTTGCCAATCCGTGTATTAGAAGCCAATCACCTAGTTCGATATACTGAAAACAATACCTTCACTTCCGAATCAGAAATCACAGCTTCTACTACCGATACGAAAACCGATCCACTTGGCAATGCGATCTATAAGCCTGCAACCGAACGCCTTACTCCTAACAAGGAAAAGAATAGCACTCAATTCAATATGGGAGTTAGTCGTTTTTCAACAAGTTCCCCTAGTTTAATCAACAGTTCAGAAGAGACTGTTCCATATGAGACAATCTACGTGAACGATAAAACTATTGCAGCTGGAACTAGCATTGAGAAAACTCCTGGTGTAGCTGGAACGAAAACTGTAAATACCTATGCGACTGGTGTCGATAACTCTGCTTATGAGAAATCAAGTGGAACCGATATCCTAAACTATGGTCTCAGATACTTCTATGCAACAACAAATATTCGAGAAGCTACTGATAATGATCGCATTCCTGGCTTGCTTCGAGCAGACTATACAACCACAGATGGCAAAATTATGACAGCCACTAAAACGTATAGTTACACTGACACTAAAAACCAAACTCAAACAACTGAGATGGCCTATCGCTATGAAAATCTTCCAATTGGTTTGAAGAACGATACGCAATATACATTTACTGATGAAAATGTAACTACGGCACCGCAAAATCGTATTGTCCATGTAGGTACACGAACTTCCAAAGCTATTGGAGCATTTGATCAGTTTGATGTCGATTTCGAAACAGAATATGTAAACGATGATACTATTCTAGTTGGTGATTCTGTCATCAAAACTCCTGGTGTCAAAGGAATCCGTACTGTTTCTTATCGAGAAATCCGTGATAATGATACAAATGATCTAATTTCAAGAGAACAAGTTTCTGATAGTATCACTACTAAACCTATTAAGCAAATCGTACTTGTGGGAACAAAACCACTTACTAGAACTGCTCAAAGAACTGAGAAACAGGATATTGACTTTGATATCGTTAAAGTGCCTTCTGA
>CAUVRF010000076.1:0-6449 GCA_963554245.1 uncultured Streptococcus sp. | reverse complement strand
CTGCCTACACAGAGAAGAAGAATGCTAGTGATCAAGTCAATCAAGATGCTGATCGCAAATCAGCTGATTTGAAAAATTCTGGCGTACTTTTAACTTCTAAAACACAGGAAGTTTCTTCAGCTGATGAAGCGAAGCAAATTGGGAAACAAAACCAAGCAGCTTATGATAAAGCTAAGAAAGCACAAGCAGACTGGCAGAAGAAATACAATGAACTTCGATCTAAGACAAGCACGGAAGGCTACACAAAAGAAGTAGTCTTGCAAGCTCTCAGTCTTGCAACAGCTAATCCTGAAGCAACAGTGAAGTCATCTGCTTCAGGTTCAACAGTAGTAACGACAAGTTATATTGCTTCCTCAAGTGGTTCTTCAGGATATGGTCGTATTCTTGACTCGACTAAGGTCTTGAAATACAAAGATGTGGGCAATGGTTGGACAACAGAAATTGATTATACTGGGTTAAACGGCTTAACAGTCACAACAGAGGATGGGAAACAACACAATATTTCTCGTATCCATCGAAAATTTCAAATTGTAAACCAAGGTAAAACGGGCCTAAACGATGTCTATGTCTTGAATGATCCAACAGAAGGCTTTGTAGTAGCTCGAAATGATGGAACAGGTGGAGCCGCGGACTACATGAACTTCCTGGTTACAGATACCTACTACTACAATGAGGACGGCCAAGAAGTAGCTTTCAAGGCATCTGAAAAGACACCTGCAGCCTTGACCTACTCGTCTCTAAACCACAACCCTATCGGGTGGGAAGGCGCAAAAGCCATCAATGGGACACATGTTGAAATCAATGGATCAACTGTTACTCAAAACAAGGATTATGGCTATGTTTATGCAGAAGACTATAACCGTGAGGAAGAGGTAGGTCATCTTTGGGATACTTCCTCTTCAGCATATCAGTACAAGGGTGCTGCTCTTGGAGTCTTTAAGGAAGGGACAGCCTTCACAACCGAATTTATTCAATGGGATGGACCAGAAAGTCCAAATGGCCAAACCTATTGGTTTGCTTTGAATACGAAGGTTGTAGCTCCAGTTGTTGAAGTTCCAGCTACGGCAACTATCACAAAAACAACCGTGAAGCCAGTTAAGACTGAACCTGTATCAGCTGAATTGGCCAAAGCTGAGAATCCAGCAAAGCCAGTCTTGGCGCTTAAAACTCTTTCTGAAACCAAAAATCAGAAATTGTCTGCAAGCTATCACGGTTACAAGTTACAGTATAAGCCAGTTGTCAGCAAATCTGTAGCAGATACAGATAAGACCAATACAAACGGTCAAACAGTTGCTAAAAACGCTACACAGCTTTACACATTGAATCATGACAATATCTATGCGAACCTTAAAAAAGGGGACAAGATTACCATCATTGATCCACTCGAAGCTGGAGCAGTTCCTGATGTAGCTGTCACAAAGGCAGCTACAGAGAAAGCGGGTTGGGGCGTTGCCTATGAAGCAGGAAAGAACACTTATACCTTTACTGCAACCTACGAAGGGAAACGCTTAGAAGCTCCTGTGATTACTTGGAAGCCAATCTATGATAAAGGATTCTATGACAACACTTATAAAGTGTTAGTGAATAACTATGAAGTATTCTCAAACACTGTGGTAAACTATACATCAAGACCTCCAAAACCAGTAAAATCGGTTCTGGATCGTTCTGGTAAGAATATAAACGGTGCGACAACGTTTGATCGCAACGTGATCTTCCGTTTGACAACAGATTACAGTCCATACACCAAAACTCTTGCTTCAGCGCAGGTACTTGGTAAGAAGTTTGCTATCCTGGATGACGTTCAAGACAATGCCTTCACAGTTGACCACAGCAAGATCAAGATGACTGCTGCAGGTAAAGACGTTAAAGCGCTCTTTACTATGTACCATGTACTCTCACACAAAGCACGTACAGATGCAATCAATAAAATCCTGAAGGAAATGAACTTGAATCCGAAGGGTGAATTCTATCTCTGGGTAGCAAAAGATTCCAAGAGTTTCTATCAAAACTACGTGAAACCAAATAAGAATGTTACTGTTGATCTTCCAGCTAAGCTCCTGGTTAAAGCAGGGGAGAAAGTTGAGAATAGCTTTAAGCAAATCGACTTTGGCAATGGCTATCAATCAAAACTTGTCACTGTCTCGGTTCCTGATGTGAATCCAGAGAAACATGCCCTGGATCAAAAGGATAATAAAAAAGTCTTGGATGGCCAAGAAGTACAGATTGGCCAATACATCCGCTATCTACTCGATGGTGTAACTGTTCCTGCTAAACATGATACACTTTATCAGTATGATGGTATTGATAAGCTAGATGTGAAGCATGATCGCTATACTGGCAACTGGAAGGGTATCATTCGAGGTACAGAATATGTTGCTGAAAAAGACTTGGTTCTTCCTTATGATGTAGTTTTGTCTGACGGTAAAGTGGTTAAGGCAGGAGATAAGATTACTAAGGGTTCTTCTTATGCGTTCCAATTCGAGTTTGACCAAAGTACAAACTCTGACTTTATCAAGAAGATTGTTAAAGTAACATGGAATGAGAAAGAAGGTAAGTGGGCTTACACTATTGATAAAGAGTTCTTGAACTCTCTTGGCGTACAAGGAACATTTGACTCTGACTTCTATATTGAAGTGGAGCGAATTGCAGCTGGGAAGGTTGAAAATACCTTTATCAATACAGTCAATTTACAAGAGATGACGGCTAAAGTGACAACCACAACGCCAGAACCTCCAAAACCAGAGCCTAAAGAACCACACAAGCCACAAGCATCACTTCCAAATACAGGAACAGCAGCAAGCATGCTTCCAACTTGGGGAATGATTTTGGGATTGTTGAGTCTTGCAGGAGCTGGGCTTCGTAAGCACAAAAAATAGAACATCTAGAAATTCCCCCTCATCTATGGTATAATGAAGCCATAAAAAAGAGGGGGAAGAGAGATGAGAAAGGACACGAAAATGGATGCACATGTGACTAGAAGTGGATATAGATACTACACTCCAACTCAAAAAAAATCAGAAGTCACTAAGCCTGAAGAAGAGAAGAAGTGGAAAAAAGGCCTCCGTTGGCTAGGAAAAGCCATCTGGTTAGGAATAAAGAATCTACCGAGTGTGATTGCGAGAGCTGCCGTTTTGATGGTTGCGACTCCACTCATGTTTCTCCTCTTTATCTTTAATTTGATTAAGAGTTTGATTGCGACAGCAATTGGATGGGTAGTATTTAAGATTGTAGTTGTCCTAGGCTATGCTGCTTTTTGGGAAATATATTTTTGGATAACAAAATCAGGACCCTCTGCAGATGTAGAGAAGCAGTTAGATTGGCTTATGACTAACTTTTTCTTTCCTCAAAAGGTCCCCATCTACTATTGGTGGGAAACGACTATTATCGTTGTCTTAGCTGTAATTACAGCCCTCTCTCTAACTTTTCGTCCAGAGGATGAAAAATAGTATTGAATAAACAATGTAGGTGCTAAGGATTTTTTTAGCACCTTTTTATAAAAAGAAAGTGAGAAAAAAATAATGGATGCAGTTGTAGATTTTATTAACAAAATTGGAAATATCGGTGGGATTATCGGTATTGGTTGGGCCGCTTGGGGTGCCTGGGATTTAGCAGTAGGAATCAAACGTGAATTGGATGATAAGAAGGATAAAGGAATCCAAAGTTTGATACTAGGTGCACTTCTAGGTGCCGTTCTAAAAGCCCTTTTTACAGCTTTGGCAACAGGTCTTCAATCTCTTGGTTAGGATGAGAAAAAGAAGGAGGTGGTTTTATGAACCAATCCACACTTGATCAACTAACTATGAGTCTGAAAGACTATAATGAGACAGCTTATCAGCTGATGGAGACAATTTCAGGTTCGATGGAGAAGGTAGCGATTTTGCTCCTTCTCCTTTTTATGGGGATCAACCTCATGAATTGGCACCAACAACTTAAAAGCAATGGAGGAGAGCTATCATTTCAGCTTTGGGTTGAAGAAATCCTCAAGTATGCTATCGCACTCTTCTTTATCCTCTATGTGGATGCGATTTTTGATGCCTTGTCATGGTTGTTCAATGTTATCATTAAGTTAATAGCCAAGAATGCTACAGATCCTTTCAGTTCTGAGCCACCAGATTTTAAAGGTTTGGGTATGATTGAGAAATCATTCTTTAAAATTGTTTATGCGGTTGTTGATTTTGTCGGTCAGATATCGACTAAGTTGTTGATCCTGTTACGCTCCTTTACGCTTTACACGTATAAGGGAATCGCTAAAATTATTGTCGCTTGTTACATGGTGGATAGCTTACGTCCGATCTGCCTTGGCTTCTTTAAGCTCTATGCTGCTGCTGTCCTTCAGGGATTGATCTTAGTGGTTGTGATCATGCTGTATCCAGCCATTGTAACTAATGATATCTTAACCGTTGATAAGACTGGAGCTTGGACAAGTGCTTTAGTTTCCATCGCTAAAGGAATTATTTATATCATGATGCTCTTTGGTAGCCAACGCATGGCCAAAAATATCCTGCAGGTGAACTAGGAAGGAATTATTTTTATGATTAGAAAAAATAAATCTCTCGCTTTAAAGCAGAAACGTACATCTAAGCATTCAAGAGGAAACAAAGAGTATTTGTTGTTGGAAACCAGAAAATATGATACAAAAACAGATAGTCTATTTGATACAAATAAAAAGTATAGAATATTTTCTATTTTAGGGGGAATCAGTGCTTCTGTTTTATCAGTTTTAGTACCTATAAATCTTTTTTTTGCTTTTATTGCATGTGTAGCTACAGAGATATTTAATTCACTCTCTTCTAGAATATTAGGAGTAGGAAACGCTTCCTTTATGTCAGTGTTTAAAATCCTGTACCTCAACAATGTAGAGTTTATGAGGATGGTTTTTGTAGTTATGGCTTTAGCGTTGACTGTAGTTTTCTTTTCTAGTTATAGCATGAGAAAGATAGAAAAAATGGCACAATAGTTAGAAGAGGTGAATTAGGATATGGTATAATGAAGAGAGAATGCTGAAGGAGGGATGGTATGGCTGTTTCAAAGTTTTATGCAGTATGGCGGAAAGAATCCGGAGCAGAAGAGACTGTGAATGCTTTTCAAGCACTCGCTCTAAAGGGGCGAGCACAAATTGTTACGACACCAAAAGAACAGGCGACTCTTTTTGATTTGGAAACGGGTCTCAAGGTTAATCCAAGAAGTAGCCAGAAAAAAGATGGTCGCTATGTAGGTCAACCATACTTTAGTTACTATCCAGGTGAAGAGAGCCCGTTAAAGGGGTTAGAAAGTAGCTTTGAGTATTCCTCTGAGCTGAATGCTTTTATCGAGGCTTTCAAGACTATTGAGAAATTTCAGATTGAATATGACAATCATACGGCTTATATTTTTCCTAAAGCTATTTCTCCGATGCAACGGATTGTATTTGAAGATGAAGACTTTGTTATTCTAAAGCTCTTGATTGATATCGATGAGACCTATCCTTATTCTGAATACTACCGTTTAAATGGTCAACTGGGTATTGAATTTTATAAAACGAGTAGACCAGAACCTGTTAAACGGATAAAATTAGCTAAAGAAGGCATTCCCTTGTTTGAAGCCAAGGCTCATTTCCCTAAGTCTACTAAGATTTATGTACCTGAAGAATTTACTTCACCAGAACAGGTTAAAAGTGTTGCTGATAGAGTGAGGAAAGTTTATCAGGAAACAAACTATAAACTGTATGGGAATTTTGATAAATACCACATAGAAGCATTTGTCTTTTTAGATGATAACGAAAGGAAGTACCAAACTTTGAAAACTTATGAGGAACAGTGTCAGGAACTCAAGGATGAAATTAAGCTGTTGCAATCATCCTACGCTGAAAAATTTGAAAAAGTGAAACAACTTTCAGAAGACATCAAGCAGGCTGAAATAATCTTGAGAAAGTATCATGAGGAGGAGGAGTATTACAAGAAGTTAGAAAAGGATAATCAAAAACTAGAAGAAGATAAACGAAAACTAAAGCAGGAAAAAGGAGAGATTCTCACTGAAAATCAACGTCTAACCAATGAATCGCAATGTTTACTTAAACTGAAAAATGAAGCGGAAGAGGAGATAGAGTCTTTACAAAAACGATCGCTCTGGCAAAGACTTCTCAATAAATAAAAATAGTAGGTAATGAAACAGTTCTAAAGAAGAGCTGTTTTTTTGATGGAAAGGATAAAGTATGAATTTAGAAGAACTCAAGCAACGGCGAGATGAGCTTGTGCAAGACAATGCTTGGATGGATAATTTAATTAAGGAAAAAGAGGAAGAGTTATGGGAATTGAAGGTAAGAGGTATTGCAGCTTCTGAGCTAGCGAGATCGGCATTGGAATCTGCTTTACGCTCTGCAGGAATTGTAGATACCTTTTACGGCCCAGATAATGGAAAGAAAGGAACAGAATGACACGTTTAGGCAGTGAATTTTTAAAGGCTTTAGATAG
>CAUVRF010000075.1:0-6621 GCA_963554245.1 uncultured Streptococcus sp. | reverse complement strand
ATTTGGGCTTATAGCCCTGGTGCAAACCACCCGTTAGACGGGTGGTTATGATTACAATATCATCACCAAGGTCCCAATCGTAATCAGGATACAGCTAATAATTGTTTTAAACGTCAGGACATCCTGTAGAAAGAAAAAGGCTAGAACGAGGGTAATGACGAGACTGAATTTATCGACAGCAGATACCTCAGTCGCATTGCCCATCTGTAGGGCCTTGTAGTAGCAGAGCCAGGAGGCGCCAGTGGCTAAGCCTGATAAGATGAGAAAGAGCCAACTTTTTTTACTGATGTTGACAATTTCGGTCTGACTATTGGTCAAGAAAACCATAGCCCAGGCCATAAGAATGACGACGACTGTACGAATAGCAGTTGCTAGATTGGATGGAACTCCTTCAATCCCAATCTTGGCTAAAATTGACGTTAAGGCTGCAAAGATAGCTGATAAAAGTGCGAAGAAAAACCACATGGCGAATACCTCCTCCCCTTATTATAAGTAATTGATGCCGACTTGTCAGGTATCAAGTGAAATCTTGATAAAATACCAGATAGAAAAACTATACCAATTTTTATCCTTGACAAGTGAGAAAAACAAGTATATACTGTTTTTGCTGATTCCGTAAAGCGAGAATTAGACTATACCAATTTAAGGAGAAAGCACAGCTGGTCTGTGTCGTATATACTATGTGTGGAATTGTTGGTGTTGTTGGAAACACAAATGCAACTGATATTTTGATTCAAGGGCTTGAAAAGCTTGAATACCGTGGTTATGATTCTGCGGGGATTTTTGTCTTAGGTGGTGATGAAAATCATCTAGTTAAGGCTGTCGGTCGTATTGCAGAATTGTCTGCTAAGACAGCTGGTGTTGCGGGAACGACTGGTATTGGTCATACGCGTTGGGCGACTCACGGAAAACCAACTGAGGACAATGCTCACCCACACCGCTCTGAGACAGGACGTTTTGTCTTGGTGCACAATGGGGTGATTGAAAACTACCTTGAAATCAAGGAAGAATACCTTGCAGGTCACCACTTCAAGGGGCAAACCGATACGGAAATCGCTGTTCACTTGATTGGGAAATTTGCAGAAGAAGAAGGTCTCTCAGTTCTTGAAGCCTTCAAAAAAGCCCTTCACATCATTCGTGGTTCTTATGCCTTTGCCTTGATTGACTCTGAAAATCCAGATGTCATCTATGTCGCTAAGAACAAATCACCACTCTTGATTGGTCTTGGAGAAGGCTACAACATGGTCTGCTCAGATGCTATGGCTATGATTCGTGAGACCAACCAATACATGGAAATTCATGACCAAGAGTTGGTAATCGTCAAGGCTGATAGCGTCGAAGTTCAAGACTATGATGGTAACAGTCGTGAGCGTTCTAGCTATACTGCGGAGCTTGACTTGTCAGATATCGGTAAGGGAACTTACCCTTACTACATGCTCAAGGAAATTGATGAGCAACCAACGGTTATGCGTAAACTCATCCAAGCCTACACAGATGAGGCAGGTCAAGTAGTGGTTGACCCAGCTATCATCAAGGCTGTTCAAGATGCAGACCGCATCTACATCCTTGCGGCTGGAACATCTTACCATGCAGGATTTGCTTCTAAGAAGATGCTGGAAGAGTTGACAGATACACCTGTTGAACTTGGAATTTCATCTGAGTGGGGCTACGGTATGCCACTTCTCAGCAAGAAACCACTCTTCATCTTTATCAGCCAGTCTGGTGAAACAGCTGACAGCCGTCAAGTTTTGGTCAAGGCCAATGAAATGGGAATCCCAAGTTTGACAGTGACAAACGTTCCTGGTTCAACTCTTTCACGTGAAGCCAACCATACTATGTTGCTTCATGCAGGTCCTGAAATTGCCGTGGCATCAACCAAGGCTTACACAGCACAAATCGCAGCCCTTGCCTTCCTTGCAAAAGCAGTCGGTGAAGCAAACGGCAATGCCAAAGCGCAAGCCTTTGACCTTGTTCATGAGTTGTCAATCGTAGCTCAGTCTATCGAATCAACCCTTTCAGAAAAAGAAACGATCGATGCTAAAGTTCGTGACCTTCTTGAAACAACTCGCAACGCCTTTTACATCGGACGTGGTCAAGATTACTATGTAGCCATGGAAGCGAGTCTTAAGCTCAAAGAGATTTCTTACATCCAGTGTGAAGGTTTTGCGGCAGGGGAGCTCAAGCACGGAACCATTGCCTTGATTGAAGAGGGGACACCTGTCTTGGCCCTATTGTCAGACCCAGTTCTTGCCAACCATACTCGTGGAAATATCCAAGAGGTCGCAGCCCGTGGCGCCAAGGTTCTCACTATTGCAGAAGAAAATGTTGCTAAAGAGACAGACGATATCGTCCTTACGACCGTCCACCCTTACCTCTCACCAATCTCAATGGTCGTACCAACGCAATTGGTCGCTTACTTTGCAACACTCCACCGTGGCCTTGATGTGGACAAACCACGTAACCTTGCTAAGTCAGTAACAGTAGAATAAGCAAAGAAAGTGGCTCTTTGTCAACTGTAGTAGGTTGAAGAAAAGCTAAGCTCGAGAAAGGACGAAATTCGTCCTTTCTTTTTTGATGTTCAGAGCGATAAAAACGTTTATCGCTGAGTTTACGGCTATCCTGTTGAATGAGCTTCCAGTAACGTTTGATGGCCTTATTCATGGGACTTTCGCTCAAACTGATTCATGATTTGGACACGCAAACGACTTATAGCACGGCTTAAGTGTTGGAGTAAAACAGTCCAGTGGACTGTTTCAGCCTGAGTTCAGAAATATAATAACGAAGGGTAAAAACGATCGAGAACGATTTTAGCACACGGAAAAGCTGTTTAGCTAAGTCATAATAAGGACTAAACATACCCATAGTAATGATTTTCACCTGACAACGAACAGCTCGATTGTAGCGAAGAAAGTGATTTCGGATGACAGCTTGTGTTCTTTCCTCAGGGACAGTGATGATATCGAGCTTGTCAAAATCTTGCGCAATGAAACTCATCTTCAACATCCCAGGATATAATCTCAGGAAGATGCGAAAAATCATGCTTAAAGTGGAAGTTATTGAGTTTTCGAATGACAGTTGAAAATGTAATTGTTCCATGTGATTCTTTCTAATGAGTTGTTTAGTCACTTTTCATTATAGATTTTATGGAACTTTTATATCTAATAAATTGTAAAATATAGTGTCACAAAAAAACTCATAGCGTTTCATTGGTGTAAACTGTAAGTAACCACACAAACAGAATCCCGAGGAAAAACTATGAGCTACTTCCATTTTACCATAACCGACCGAATAAAGAGAGAAACCTACTTGGAATTAGGTTTGAAACCTTGCCAAATTGCAAGTAAACTTGGCGTCCATAAGTCTACCATTTCAAGAGAGTTAAGACGATGCCAAAATGGTTACTCCGCAGCCCTAGCACAGGAAGAGTACGACCACAGGACTAAGCAAAAAGGTCGGAAGTCTCGTTTGACACCAACGTTGAAAAAGGAAATTGAGGACGGTTTAAAATACCACGGTCTGTTAGTTGATAGAGAGTTCTCATAGAACAAGAAACCCCCTATTTAGATAAGTTCCTTTAATGACATCAAGGCTCCAATTTTGTTCTAAATGGGTTTGGATGATTGCGAAAGGCTTGTTTTTTTCATGCTACAGCGTTTCTTATTGACTTTATATCGGTTATGTAATCATAAGCAGAGTACCCCTCTTTCAGATAGTTGGTGACAGTGTAGATTGTCTGTTTTGATCTTTCTAGTGCGTTCGCAATATCTGAAACTTTTATGTTTTCTTGATAGTGAGCCTCTATCATTACAAGTTCGTTTGTGGTAAGATGAGTATAGGTCATTTATGTTAGTTCCTTTCAGACAAATGTGGTAGTTTATCTGAGCCTAACATAGATGGCTTTTTCTGTCTAGCTTAATTTTATAAATGGGGAGTCTTAAAACTCGACTTTAAATTCATAAGGTGGAGTGGGATTTTCTTGAGTAGTCCAATTTTTGATAATGACCATCGTTTGTTCAACGATTAATTGGGTTAAGATATCGTCGGGTAAGTGAAATTCTTTACTTTGAGGGTGCACATTTTCCATCCCCTGTTTGATATAGGTGGAGACATAAATTGTTCAAAAGAAGGAGCAATTGCAGAAGTATATAGACAAGCAATCTACCTTATTCCCTCATAAATAGCAGAAAGAACATTATCGACTACGTAATCAAAGGGATTAGCATCTTTAACCATATCATAATTACTATAAACTTGGTGAATTTGCTCATCAATCATAGCATGTATATGGTCAATAATTTTTTGAAAATTTCTAAAATGTTTTCGATAAATGGCTTGATGCGTGAGTCCAGCTTGGCGGGCAATTTCTGATACAATAAAGGTTGTTTTATCAGGATGTTCTAAGGCTAATTCAAAAAAGTATTAATGATTTTTTGACGAGTATCTTCTAACATTATAAATCCCTCTTATTTATCGTATACAAAAGTGGGAAGAGCGTTAGAGTTAAGTGCTTTAACCAGTGGCTGGACTGGGCTTCCTTTCGCTTCGGAAGGTCGCTTCTTTTCGATTTTTGTAGCAAGAAGTAGACAGGTCATTTTTGGATAAATGAAAATTATGCATTTAGAAGTTTGCAACACAATGTTACATTTTTGTTACATCCGGAAATTAAATGGTAAAAAATCTTGACAAAATGGAGAAAAAAGGATATTATAGCCATGATATGGTGTTGAAAGTTTAACATTATAATCAACAACTGCATATTGCATATGTTTTAAATATCGAATAGTTAGAATATTGCAAATAGCTAGTTGACTCATATTTTTAAAAAAGGAGAAATATTTATGAATAAAAATGCACGACGCAGATTACGCAGAGCAAGCGCTGAAAAGCGACTTCGATATTCAGTGCGTAAGTTTAGTGCAGGTGTGGCTTCTGTAGCAGTCGCAGCTTTCATGTTCTTTGGGGGGAATGTTGTCTCAGCCGATACGCTAGCTACGGCAGATTCTTCAAGTACCTCTACGGAGAAAACGACCTCTGTGCCAGATTCAGGGAAAAATTCGAGAATGGATGATTCTGAGTCGGCCGTAGGTAAGGATTCAACCGTAACAACTGTTGCTGAAAGCAATGCAGTTTCAAGTGCTACATCTACAGTATCTTCTACCTCTGCAGAAGATTTATCTAGCAAAGTGGAAGAAAAAACTGTTAAATCAGAAGTTGCTTCAAAAAGTGAAGCAGCTTTAAAAGAGGCTACTTCGGAAGTATCTAAAGCTTCAGTAGCGACTAGCCAATCAACTGCTGCAACTCAGTCTGAGGCTCGAGTTAGCCCAGCTACTTCAGCTACTGCGGAGTCAACTGCAGTTTCATCTGAAGCAGCTGCAGATGAAACTGCTGCTGTAGAACCTAAGGTATCAGTTGAAAAAGCAGCTAGCCAAGCAGCTAGTTTGGCAACAGCTAGCAAAACACCAAATGAAATAGCACGAAGCAAAGCAAATTCCACATTGGCTGCTGCCCAACGCGAAGTGGATAAAGGTTATTCTGGTTTCCGTAAAGCAGGAGAAAGTGGCTTCCGTTCGTCTACCTCACAAACAGGGAAGGTAACTGTAACAAAAGAAAACTTCCTTGACTACTTCAAATTGAATGGCTCAGCTACCTATAACCAACATGATGGTATTGTAACCCTTACTCCAGATGAAACCTCTAAGGGAGGTAATTTCAGTCTGAATAGTAAGATTAATATGAACCAAAGCTTCAAGCTGATTGGTGCGGTTAACCTTGGTGACAAGACACAAGCTAAAGGTGGTGCCGATGGTATCGGTTTTGCCTTCCATACAGGGAATATAACAGATCTAGGTGCCTCCGGTGGTAACCTTGGTATCGGTGGTTTGCGTAACGCAACTGGTTTCAAATTGGATACTTACCGGAATCTCTACGTGCCACCAAAAGGAGGACGTTTTGATACTAACGACGCGACTTTCTTCGAATATGGTTGGGCTGAAGACCCTAATCTAGGACAGTTCGGTTCCTGGGTAAATACCACTTTTAAAAAAATTAAAGGACAAAATGGCGAATATGATCGTTGGTGGGCTGAGACAGACGCTGGTAGCGCCCAACCTTTGGACTCAAGTGACATAGACGGTAAATTCCATGACTTTACTATCCAGTATGATGGTGCAACCAAGGAATTGACAGTTACTTATAGAAGTAATCTCGGTGAAAAACAATGGAAGAAGACGGTCAACTCTCCAGAAGAACTGATGTCTATGGTGGTTACAGCTTCGACTGGTGGCAACAAGAACTTGCAACAGTTTAAGATTGAAAGTTTTGATTTCTACCAAGGTGCTTCTGTTGGCGTACGTTATGAAGATGAGCAAGGTCGAGAAATTGCTGAGGGCTCAGTAAGCTATCCACAAGGTGCCTTCAAAGGTAAAACTTATACCACTGAACAAAAATCCATCCCAAACTATGACTTTGTTGGGTTGAAAAAGGGTAGTTTGCCACCTTCAGGAAGTCTGACTGACTGGGGTAACAACGGTACAGTAACCTACGTTTACCGTCAAGGTACAGAGAAGATTACAGACCCAGCTAAATTGAATAGCAAGGTTACTCGTACCATCAAGTACGAAT
>CAUVRF010000074.1:0-6727 GCA_963554245.1 uncultured Streptococcus sp. | reverse complement strand
ATTGGAGCCAGTACACTGAGTCATTAAAAATTTTACAGGATGCAAACCTGCTAGTACTTATCTTGCAAAGGTCTTATGATAAGCTTCCTGCTGCTTATAGTACTGTCATGGCCCCTTGGCACATCACAAACAGTGATCAAAAACAAATCTCATATGATAGCAGATTCATTACCGGCGGTCTCTACAATATTTTTGATGAATGGTTAAAAACAGATTACCAGACAATGCCTGTTAACGAGCTAGTCACTACAGCCTTGAATACCATAAAACGAATGAAGGATAGTTAAGTGAGAAGCTGATTTTCGATTAGTTACGAACAATTCTCACAAATCGTTTTAATGATTTCTAAAACTAAAATGCTAATTATTTTAAACATACAAAAAGAGAAGACCACTTGTATCTTCTCTTTTTGTTAGCGATAAATCATTCATCATAATTGATAATGAGCTAATTTTTAAATACCCATTAATGTCTAAAATGTCTCACGCCTGTGAAGACCATAGTCAAGCCATATTTGTCCGCAGCTTCGATGGATTCTTGGTCACGGACAGAGCCTCCTGGCTGGATGATGGCTTTAATGCCTGCTTTGGCGATTTCTTCCACGTTATCCGCAAATGGGAAGAAAGCATCGGAAGCAAGCACAGCGCCGTCAAGACGATCTTTAGCTTGGTCAATAGCGATACGGACTGAAGCCACACGGTTGGTTTGACCTGGCCCAACGCCAAGTGTCATGTGGTCATTGGTCACGATGATCCCGTTGGATTTGACGTACTTGATAGCCTTCCAAGCAAATTCAAGAGCAGTTGCTTCTGTCTCGGTTGGCTGGCGTTTGGTCACCACTTGCCAGTCAACTGGGCTTTCCTTGACCATGTCTTGGTTTTGCACAAGAAGTCCACCGACCACGCCTGTGTATTCTGCCTCTACCTCACTAGCATCTTGAGCATCAAATGGCAAGGCAAGGATGCGCAAGTTTTTCTTTTTGTTGGTCAAAATGGCTAGCGCTTCATCGGTATAGCTCGGTGCGATGATAATCTCGAGGAAAACGCCGTGCATCTTCTCAGCAGTCGCAGCATCCACCTCACGGTTGAGGACGACAATTCCACCAAAGATAGATACTGGGTCAGACTCATAAGCATAATCCCAAGCAGTTTCGATGTCATCAGCTTGACCGATACCGCACGGGTTCATGTGTTTGAGAGCCACAACGGTTGGATGGTCTTTGAAGTCACGGATGATACGGATAGCAGCATCTGCATCACGGATATTGTTAAAGGACAATTCCTTACCGTTGAGCTGTTTCGCTGAAGCAATCGAGTAGTCTGTCGGCAAAGCTTTTTGGTAGAAGTCCGCATCTTGTTGAGGGTTTTCACCGTAACGCATTGGTTGCTTGAGGTCATAGGTCAAAGTGAGTTTTTCAGGTTTACTTTCGCCCACTTGAGCAGTGAAGTATTCTGCAATCAAGGCATCATAAGCTGCTGTGTGACGGAAAACCTTGGCAGCCAAACGTTGACGCGTTTCGTAAGTCGTTTCACCATTGGCTGACAACTCGTCCAAAACCACTGTGTAGTCAGCAGGGTCTACCACAACCGTCACACTGGCATGGTTTTTAGCTGCCGAACGAAGCATAGATGGCCCACCGATATCGATATTTCCCACCGCATCAGCATAAGTCACGTCTGGATTGAGAATGGCTTCCTTGAAAGGATAGAGATTGACCACCACAAGGTCAATGAGCTCAATCTGATTATCCTTGGCTGCTTGAAGATGACTATCCAAGTCACGACGAGCCAAGAGCCCACCATGGATATTTGGATGAAGGGTCTTGACACGACCGTCCATCATTTCTGGAAAACCAGTCACATCATCAATCGCAATGGTCTCCACCCCAGCATGGTCAAGGGTAATCTTGGTTCCACCTGTCGAGACAATCTCCCAACCAAGTTTTTTGAGTGCTTGGGCAAATTCAACAATGCCCCCTTTGTCTGAGACGCTGATTAAGGCGCGTTTAGTCATGTTAGTTATCTTCCTTTTCTAATATCATATACTTCACTTCGTATAAAATATCTGTTAAATACACTTCTTTTGAAGCCTTTCCAAATACAGGATACTTAATAATATTTCTAATAAAAGTATCAGTAGCTGTAATCAATAAAACGATAAAAAATACCAATAGAATTGATCCGATAAATACGTTAAATGATATGCTATTTTCGCCTGTATCAAAAAATTGTTTTACAACTAAAGTGATAAAAGACGTCACCAAAATCATACCAACTGTACCTACAGACTTTACTAAACTTTCATACTTCTTAATTTTATTATCCTGTTTATCTGTCAAATCAGCGATTAGTAATTTCACAGCATACCTAGCTCTTCCACCATATATATGAATCAAATTATGATTTACTTCTCTACATAATTCTTCAAATTTATTAGGTTTCCCTTCTGAAACTTTATCAAATTTTCGACCAAGATAAAAAAAGTACCCCAAAGAAACTACAGTACCAATAATACAGAGTACTTTCATAGACAAATCTCCAAAATTACCCACCCAAAGTACATAACTTATCACTACCAGTGTAATAAATATAATTAAACTAATTAGAAATTTATTTCTGATTTTTATTACTTTAGGGTAAAACTCTTTTTCATACTCATCAAAAAAATCCTCAAATTCTTTCACTTTATCTAGTAAAGTCTTAATAGCTTTATTATTCAAAATTTACTTTCTCCTTAATTTCAAACTATCCAGCACCTCTGGATACAACTTGTACTCCACTTCATGAATGCGAGCTTCAAAGTTTTCGATGGTATCATCAGCTATCCGTGGCACACGGACTTGTTTGATGACCTTGCCTGTATCCACACCCGAGTCCACCCAGTGAATGGTGACGCCACTCTCAGCAACACCAGCATTCCAAGCGTCTTCAATCCCATGAGCTCCTGGAAATTCTGGCAAGTAGGCTGGATGGATATTGATGATTCGACCTTCATAAGCCGCCAATAAGGTTGGCCCAACGATTTTCATGTAGCCTGCTAGACAAACCAAGTCAATCTGGTGTTCTTTCAAGAGTTCGACAAGAGCTGCTTCGTAGTCCGCCTTGTTCTCAAACTCCTTGAGTTCAAAAGCATAGGACAGGACACCAAGCTTTTCTGCCCGCTCAAGCACATAGGCATCACGATGGTCTGAAAAGACAAACTCCACCGGAAATTCTTCGGCAATCACCTGAAAGTTTGAGCCATTACCAGAGGCAAAAACCGCTATTTTTTTCATTTGATGATGACACTTTCGTTTTCTTTCTTGACGATGCGACCAATTTCATAGACTGGTTCATCCAGTAATTCCTTGACACGGTCTACATTTTCAGGGCTAACTGCCAACATGAGGCCCACACCCATATTGAAGATTTCAAACATTTCTTCGTATTTGATCTGACCGTATTTTTCAAGGGCTTTGAAGATTGGAAGGACTGGAACCTTGCTTTCCTCAATCTCAGCAGCCAAGTCAGCTGCAAACATGCGAGGGACATTTTCGATAAAGCCACCACCTGTGATGTGAGCAATACCGTTGACCAACTCTTCCTTGATGAGCGGCAAAACAGCCTTGACATAGATACGAGTCGGCTCAAGAAGAACCTCCTTGAGTTTCTTGCCTTCCAGCTCAGGCAAGACTTCTTCGCCTGTGTAGTCGGCAAAGACACGACGAACAAGTGAGTAACCATTTGAGTGAATCCCACTTGAAGCAAGTCCGAGAAGAACATCACCTTCTGCCACCTTTGAACCGTCAATGATTTGAGATTTTTCAGCCACGCCGACTGCAAAACCAGCCAGATCGTAGTCATCTTCGCCATACATACCAGGCATTTCAGCCGTTTCCCCGCCAATGAGGGCGGCGCCTGCCTGCACACAACCTTCTGCCACACCTGCAACGACTTGTTCTAACTTAGCTGGTTCATTCTTACCAGTCGCTACGTAGTCAAGGAAGTAAAGAGGCTCCGCACCTGCAGCGATGATGTCATTAACACACATGGCCACACAGTCCTGACCAATCGTGTCATGCTTATCATACTTGATAGCCAGCATGAGCTTGGTTCCGACACCGTCAGTCCCTGAGATCAAGACAGGCTCTTTTACCCCTGTCTTTGAAAGGTCAAACATGCCACCAAAGCCACCAAGAGCTCCCATGACACCTGCACGCTCCGTACGAGCCACGTGCTTTTTGATCCGCTCAACAACTTCATAACCCGCTTCAACATCTACACCAGATTGCGCATAAGCATTTTTATTTGTCATCTTCTCTTCCTTTCCTTTCATGGAGAGTCTTTATCCGTCTATTTGTAAAAACTGGTCTTATCCCCCAAGCTTCTACGATATTCTTCCTCATAGTCGTAGAGAGGAGTTGGGTAGTCTCCATCAAAATAAGCGACACAGAGACCACCATTCGGCGCATCTGTTTCAATCCCAATGGATTCAATCAAGCCATCAATCGAAAGATAGGTCAGGCTATCCGCACCAATAATCTGGCAGGTTTCTTCGACTGTATGATTAGCCGCAATCAGCTCCTGACGCGTCTGGATATCAATCCCGTAGAAACATGGATAAGCTAGCGCTGGACTACCAATAGCAACGTGAACTTCAGAAGCCCCCGCTTCTTTCAAGAGCTGAACGATACGGCGAGAGGTTGTCCCACGAACAATGGAATCATCAATCATCACCACACGTTTTCCTTTAACGACACCCGAAACGGCTGATAGCTTCATCCGCACCCCTTGCTCACGCAATTCTTGAGTCGGTTGGATAAAGGTGCGTTGCGTGTATTGGTTTTTGATCAGACCCATTTCATTTGGCAGACCAGATTCTTCTGCAAATCCCATAGCTGCGCTCAGCGAGGAATTTGGCACACCGACCACAATATCTGCTTCGTGCTTGAACTCACGCGCTAATTGAGCCCCCATACGTTTGCGAGCTGTATGGACATTGACCCCATGGATGTTAGAGTCAGGGCGAGCAAAATAGATATACTCCATAGAACAAATCGCCAACTGGGTATCATTCGTATAACTATCGTACTGGATACCATTGTCATCTACGATTACAATCTCTCCTGGTTTCACATCACGAATCCACTCAGCACCAATGACTTCAAAGGCACAGGTTTCAGACGAAACCACCACCGCTCCGTTTGCCATTTTTCCGATAGAAAGCGGACGGAAGCCATTAGGATCAAGCGCAGCAATCAACTTATCCTCAAATAACAAGATATAAGCAAAGCCACCTTTGACAAGGCTGAGCGCCTCCTTGATTTTGCCCATCAAGTTCGGATTGTGACTCCGACGAATGAGGTGAGCCAAGATTTCCGAGTCCGAAGTTGAACTGAAAATAGCGCCACTTTGTTCCAATTCTTTCTTGAGCGATTCGGCATTGGTCAGGTTTCCGTTGTGACCAAGTCCAAACTGCATATCATGAAAGCGAAATAGGAAGGGCTGAATGTTATCCACAGAAGCTTCGCCAGCCGTCGCGTAACGCACATGCCCAATCGCGCTCGTTCCTGTCAATTTATCCAAATTAGCAGGATTTCTGAACACTTCTGATAAAAGTCCCATGTCACGATGACGCTTCAATTGTCCCTGATCATTGGAGAGGATTCCTGCCCCCTCCTGACCACGGTGCTGAAGACTATGGAGACCAAAATAGGTCAATTTAGCAGCATCTGGATGTCCCCAGATACCGAAAACACCACATTCTTCATTAAGAGATTTTACTTCGTATGTCATTTTTTATACCTTTTATTTCCCTGTGAAATAACGCACAGCCGACGCGAACAGGTGCTGGTCTTTATTTCCTGGGATGTTTTGGAAGAGACCATCTTCATAACGTTCTGAGTGGCCCATCTTACCGATAATTTGGCCGTTCTTGCTAGTAATTCCTTCGATGGCGTTGACTGAACCATTTGGATTGTACTTAGAATCCATGCTTGGTTTGCCTTCAAAGTCAACGTATTGGCTAAAGATTTGGCCATTGTCGCGGAGCTCCGCAAATTCCTCGGCCGTCACAACAAACTTCCCTTCACCGTGCGATACTGGGATGGCATGGATATCGCCCACTTGCACACCAGCCAACCATGGCGAGTTGGTATTGGCAATCCGAGTTTCCACCATCTTAGCCACGTGTTGGTTGGCATCATTGTAGAAAAGGGTTGGGCTAATGCTACTTGCATCTTCAAAGTTACCATATGGAAGAAGACCTGATTTGACGAGGGCTTGGAATCCATTACAGATACCGATAATCAAGCCACCACAAGCGATAAAGCTATCAATGGCCGCACGCACTTTTTCATTAAGAAGGATATTGACGATGAACTTGGCTGACCCATCTGGCTCATCCGCAGCTGAGAAGCCACCTGCAAAGAAGAGGATGTTAGCTTTGCCGATGTTGTCAACCATGGTTTCAACTGACTTGACAATGGCTTCTTCATTCAAGGTCACAAATGGCACCAAATTGACTTCTGCACCTTCTTTTTCAAAGGCTTTGGCTGAATCATATTCCGAGTTGGTTCCTGGGAAGACCGGGATGTAAACCACTGGTTTTTCAATGGTTTCTTTGGCTTTGATGACTGCGTCAGAAGCGACAGCTGGAACTTCTGCTAGTTCTTTAGATTGGGCAAATTCAGTTGGGTAAACTTCTTCCAGTTTTCCTTGGAAGGCACTGTCAAGTTTCTGTCCATCTA
>CAUVRF010000073.1:0-6764 GCA_963554245.1 uncultured Streptococcus sp. | reverse complement strand
ACTTCTTTTGACATGGTAAATCCTTTCAGTTTTCTTCTTTCATTATAACATAAAGGGTGCTGTTGATGGAGTTTGATAAATGACTTTTTATAATAAAGTCTCTATACATAAACCTCAGAATTATAAAGAAAGAATGGAGAGAAGAATACCTTGTGAAAGAAAAGTTTAGTTTTTCTAGTGGAACTCAGGTGACTTTTGAAAAGTGGATCAACTTTTTCTGAAATTTCTGTTTAATCTCTGAACTAATTCTGAACTAGATTGGGTATACTGGAGAAAATAAAGATAAAGGAGTTCAGTATGGAACATATTGTAAAAATTGATCGTGTTTCTAAAAAATATGGAGACAAGCAAATTTTAAAGGATATTTCTTTTACAGCTAGGAGTGGTCGCATTACGGCTTTTCTAGGACATAATGGTGCAGGAAAAAGCTCGACCTTGAGGATTCTCTTGGGCTTAGATCGGGCGACAGCAGGAACTGCGACTTTTGATGGACAAACCTATCAGTCAATGATTTATCCTCTCAAAACAGTAGGTGCAGCTTTTGACGGTATTGGAGGTCTGCCAAATAGAAAGGTTTACGACCATCTGCATATTATTGCTGCAAGTAATGCTATTCCGAAGTTTCGGATTGATGAGGTATTGGATATGACTGGGATCGCTCATAAGAAAAAGGATTTCTTATCAAGCCTGTCTCTAGGAGAGGGGCAGCGCCTGGGGTTGGCAGTAGCTTTACTAGGTGATCCTCAGTTTCTTATATTAGATGAGCCGACTAATGGACTAGATCCAAGTGGGATTAAGTGGTTTAGAAGGTTCATTCGCCAGCAGGCTGATTTTGGGAAAACCGTCCTTCTATCCTCTCATATCCTGTCTGAGGTACAAATGGTAACAGATGATGTAGTCTTGATTCATCATGGGCAAATTATCGAACAGGGAACGCTAGAAGATGTATTACAAGGAACAGATAGTTTAGAAGAGCTCTTCTTCGACTTAACAGAGGAGGTTTAAGATGAAAGAGACGATGTCCTTATTGCATTCAGAATGGTTGAAAATCCGATCAATCAAGGCTTTCAAAGTGAGTGTGGCCTTCATGCTACTATTGGTGCCTGTCGTATCCTGGTTGGAGGGCCGACAATATCTGTCTATCGGCTTGGATGCTACACCTGAGACGGTTCCTAATCTGATAAACGCCATTGATCCGCTGGAATATCTAGGTCTCAACGGGGCTTCTATGGCGGTCATGGTTTTGGTCATTTTAGCTGGAATTTTGGGAGCTATGGAATTTCAGTCTCATAGCTTGCGAACCAGTCTATTGGCTTGTAATAACCGCTTGAAGCTACTTATGGGGAAAATATTGACCTTTGGTTTGTTTTCACTCATCATTAGCTTGTTATCCATTTATTTGAGCTATATGGTCATGCATCTGGCTTTAGGAAAGGAAGGGCTTGATCCGATTTTGCTCAATCAGGCAGCTTGGAGTTTGATTTTGTGGAAAACCTTATCTCTAACCCTCTTGGGGATCCTTTCATTTTTGTTAGGTTTATTGGCTCGGACCATGCTAGTTCCTCTGCTATTTCTCGTACCCCAGATCTATAATCTGGGAAACTACCTAGCTGCTCACACGAGTTGGGGAGCTTATCTGCCACAACCAGCAGGAGAGTTGTTTGCGGCAACGCCAACTTCCCAATATGCCAACAATCCCTTGCAAGGACTCTTGATACTAAGCGTATGGCTGCTAGTCATCGGCGGCATGGCTTCTCTGCGCTTTTTGAAGACGGATTTAGGAGGGCGATACTGATGATAAAAGCTCTGCTTAGAAGTGAATGGATTAAGTTCCGTTCTTACTATCTCGCTCTTGCTGCAGCCTTGGTGGTTCTGGTAGTCGTTCCTTTTTTCCTGATGAATCTTGACTATAGTCAGACAGCAGTTGGTCAGACGAAGGCTCTGAGCGAGGTTTTGCATGCCCTCTATCTGGCGCAGCCTGTCATCGTCATCTTCACTTCTCTCTATTTTGCCCAGGAGTTTGTCAAGTCTGGGATGCGAACGAATTTTCTAACCGTATCAAATAGAAAGGCTTGGTTGGCTGGGAAATTCCTTTTTCTGGCCGTTCTGCTCTTGGTTTTCTACAGTGTCATGATAGGCAGCTGTTTCTTTGTTATGCTGGCTCGATTTGACCTAGACTTTAGCTGGTCCTTACTGGGGAAATTCCTTTATTACAGCTCTTTTGGTCTTTTTAGCAATCTTTTTCTGGCTTTTTTAACTGCCGGCCTCGCTTTGCTCTTTCAATCTTGGGTTGTGCCGGTCTCTGTGCTCTTTCCTCTCTTGATTGGTCTCAGTCGTTTGTTGGCAACTTTCATCAAGGAAGCAAAATACCTGCCCGATCTGGCTACCCTAAATCTTTTTGAGTATGAAGGACTTCAGCATTCGATAGATCTATCAGGGTTGGGAATACAGCTGTTCTGGCTAGCTTTGGTTTGGAGCTCTGCTATATTCTTAAGCTTGAAACGAGATGTTCGCTAGAGGTATGCTATAATGGAAATTATGAGACAGTATCGTATTTTGGTGGTTGATGACGACCGGAGCATTTTGAAGCTGGTGAAAAACGTCCTAGAGCTCGATGCTTATGATGTGACGACGCTTGATCGGATAGAAGAGCTAGAGCTGACGAATTTTGTCGGATATGACTTGATTTTGCTAGATGTGATGATGGAGCCTGTTAATGGTTTTGAGCTGTGCTCCTACATTCGTCCTCATCTTTCGTGTCCCATCATCTTTCTGACGGCTAAGGAGTTGGAGGCGGACAAGGTGGAAGGGCTCTTTCGTGGGGCAGATGACTATATTGTCAAACCTTTTGGGACCAAAGAATTACTGGCGCGTGTCAGAGCTCATCTTCGTCGGGAGGAAAGACGTGAGGAGCGCTATTCTGAAATTGCTTCTTGTCAATTTTATCCAGAGCGCTATGAAGTTGCCTGTTTTGGTAAAGTCTTGAAATTTTCAGAGCGAGAGTTTAAGTTGCTACATTTACTAGCTAGCAATCCCAAGCAGACCTTTTCAGCTGAACGCCTGCATACCTTGCTTTACCCAGAAAGCTCAGAAACACAGCTTCGCTCTATTTCAGAATACGTATATCAGATTCGCCAAAAATGCAAACAAGAAGGGCTGCAAGCAATCGCAACAGTGAGAGGAGTAGGCTATAGATGGCAATTAGAACCCGAAATTTCAAAAGCCTAGTCTGGACAACCAGTTTAAAAATCGTCTTTTTCCATGTTTTGATTTTTGTGCTTATAGGCTATGAATTTACGCAAGGAAGTAATCACGTTCTTTTCACCTTGTTCTTTTGGGCAGGGAGCTTGCTGCTGATTACTTTTTATCATATTTTGAAATTGCTCCGAAAAATCGACAGGGAAATAAAAATGATAAAGAGCGAGAAGCTTTTAGAAGAAAATCAAAGTCAGCTTTTTCGGATTGAGGAAATGCTAGAAGTTTATAGCGATTTACGGAGCAGCCACCAAGAAAATGCTCGTCTTCTAGAAAGAGAGCAGCAGCATAATCAGGAGTTGATTTTACAGCTATCAGCGACATCGCACGATTTGAAGACGCCCCTAACTGTGATTAAAGGGAACGCTGAGCTCTTGGAATTGGCGCAGTTGGGCCATCCACAGGCAGACTATGCTGCTGAGATTTTGCAGGCTAGTCACAAGATGGAAGAGTATTGTGGCTCTTTGATTGATTACGCTAAGACTTTTCAGATTGATTCTAATCAGTTCATTCAGCTTTCCTTAGGGGACTTTTTGGCTTATCTACAGGATGATTGGGCACTGTTCAGCAAACAGGAAAGCCATCGTTTCTACCTCCAAGAAGATTGTGATCTTAGCTTGAGATTGTCCATTCATTTGGACTATCTCAAGCGAGCTTTGCTCAATATTTTACTGAATGCGCTTGAACATGCAGACCAGAATCAAAAGGAAGTCAAGCTGATGGTATCAGTGCAGCAGGACCAGTTGGTTTTTGCTATCTGGAACAATGGACCTGCATTTTCAGAGGAGATGCTGCTAGGAGCGGAACGGCTCTTTTATCAGAGTGACCAAAGCCGCAATTCAGCTAATCCCCATCATGGTATCGGCTTAGCCTTTTCTAAGCAGGTAGCTCTCTTGCATGGTGGTCGTCTGACCCTGCTCAATCTAGACCAAGGAGGAGCCTCTGTCGAGTTGACAATTTCATTGAAATAAATGAGGATGGAAAAATCATAAAAACGCATAATACCAAGTGTCCAAAAGACTTGATATTATGCGTTTGATTTTTTTATTATGTAAAGATTTACTGGATTTTTATCTCGAATTGAGTTTTTGTCCAGCCTTGTTTATTTATTTGCGATACAAGCGATCGTATTGGTAGAATGGGTCAAAGGTTACGTTGATACCTAGTTTGCGAAGGACGTTCTTGTCTTCATCGGTCAAGATGATGGTTGAATGAGCTTCGCTTCCTTTGAGATTCCCAAGTTCTTCCATGGCACGCGCAGCATCAGGATTTTCCATAGCTGTGATTGCAAGTGCAATCAAAATTTCATTTGAGTGGAGGCGAGGATTGCGGCTACCTAGATGATCGATTTTAAGACCTTGAATTGGTTTGACGACTTCAGGCTCGATTAGTTTCACTTCCTTAGCGATGTCAGCTGATTTTTTGATAGCATTGATCAAGGCAGCAGCTGTAGGACCAAAGAGTTCAGAGTTTTTACCAGTTACGATTTCCCCATTTGGCAATTCGAGAGCTAGGGCAGGGCCGCCAGTTTCTTCAGCCTTTTGGCGTGCAGCGACAGCAACCTGACGGTCTGCAGGTGTGATACCGAGATCGTTCATGAGAAGTTCAATCTTCTTGACAGCAGTTTCTCCGACTTTTTCAGCTTTAAAATCAAGAACAGTTTGATAGTAGCGACGGATGATTTCTTGTTTAGAAGCTTCGACAGCAGCTTCATCATCTGTAATAGCGAAACCAACCATGTTGACACCCATGTCTGTTGGTGAAGCGTATGGAGATTCACCTAGGATACGTTCCAACATACGTTTGAGAACTGGGAAGATTTCGATATCACGGTTGTAGTTGACAGTGGTTTCTCCGTAGGTTTGGAGATGGAAAGGGTCAATCATATTGACATCGTCAAGGTCTGCGGTGGCAGCCTCATAGGCCAAGTTGACTGGATGATGAAGGGGCAGGTTCCAGATTGGGAAGGTTTCAAACTTAGCGTAACCAGACTTGATGCCATTGAGTTGGTCATGGTACATATTGGACATACAAGTTGCCAATTTTCCAGAACCAGGTCCAGGAGCGGTTACGACAATCAAGTTGCGACTGGTTTTGATGTAGTCGTTTTTCCCCATACCTTCTGGAGAAATGATGTGATCCATATCAGTCGGGTATCCTTTGATTGGATAATGAAGATAGGAATCAATCCCGTTTTTATCTAACTGGTTGCGGAAGGCATCTGCAGCGGGTTGGCCAGCGTATTGTGTGATGACAACCGAACCAACAAAAATTCCCAGCTCATTGAATTTGTCAATCAAACGAAGAACTTCTTGGTCATAAGAAATGCCTAGGTCGCCACGCGCTTTAGAATGCTCGATGTTGCTTGCGTTAATGGCAATCACAACCTCAACCTGCTCTTTCAATTCTTGCAAGAGCTTGATTTTATTGTCAGGCTCATAACCAGGAAGGACACGAGCAGCGTGGAAATCTTCTAACATTTTGCCACCAAACTCCAAATAGAGCTTGCCGTCAAATTGGTTGATGCGCTCCAAAATGTGGTCGCGCTGTAGATTCAAATATTGTTCAGAACTAAAAGCTTGTTTTTTCATTTTTTTACCTCTGACCTCTATTATATAAAAAAAATGGGAGTTAGGAAACTACGGAGTCAAAAAAGAAATCAAAAAGATTAGGCAAACGCTTGCACTAAGTTTAAAAAAGCGCTATCATAGACTATAGATTATTAAAATAATGAGGTAAGAAGATGCAAGAAAAATGGTGGCACAATGCCGTAGTCTATCAAGTCTATCCAAAGAGTTTTATGGATAGCAACGGAGATGGGATTGGCGATTTGCCAGGAATTACTAGTAAGTTGGACTATCTAGCCAAGTTAGGAATCACAGCGATTTGGCTTTCTCCTGTTTATGATAGCCCTATGGATGATAATGGCTACGATATTGCTGATTATCAAGCGATTGCAGCTATTTTCGGAACCATGGAGGACATGGACCAACTCATCGCAGAAGCTAAGAAACGTGATATTCGAATTATCATGGACTTGGTGGTCAATCATACCTCAGATGAACACGCATGGTTTGTCAAGGCTTGTGAGAATCCTGATAGCCCTGAGCGTGACTACTATATCTGGCGAGATGAGCCCAATGATTTGGAGTCTATCTTTAGTGGGTCTGCTTGGGAATACGATGAAAAGTCGGGTCAATACTATCTCCACTTTTTCAGTAAGAAACAGCCGGATCTCAACTGGGAGAATGAAAAACTTCGTCAGAAAATCTATGAGATGATGAACTTCTGGATTGATAAAGGTATTGGTGGTTTCCGTATGGATGTCATTGACATGATTGGGAAAATTCCTGATGAGAAGGTAGTGAATAATGGTCCTATGCTCCATCCCTATCTCAAGGAAATGAATCAGGCGACCTTTGGCGACAAAGATCTTTTGACAGTAGGGGAAACATGGGGGGCAACGCCAGAGATTGCCAAATTCTACTCTGATCCAAAGGGACAAGAAT
>CAUVRF010000072.1:0-7313 GCA_963554245.1 uncultured Streptococcus sp. | reverse complement strand
AAGGATTGACATAGTACTCGATTTTTTCGCTAATCTTTTTGATTTTCTCGTCACTGAGTCCCATTTTCTTTAAACTCTTTGTCGTGTCTGGACCGTCAAAGAGGACGACTTTGCCGATTTTCTCCAGTTCTTGATCAGTAAGGCCAGCTACCCCTTGCGCAGAGACAATGGTTCCTAGGGAATGAGCTGTGATGTCCATCGTCGCATTTGGAGCCTTTTCGCGCATCTCAGCGATCTTCGTTTTCATTCCTACTGTTGCTAACTTGGCTTGCGGCGTATGGATGTGGTTAAGGGCAAACTGGGCATCGTTGTCGACCCAGTCGTTCAAATTCTCTATACTGATAGCATCACTTCCGCGGATGGTCATATAGGTTTTCTTGGTATCTTTAGTTAAGGTTGGCGTATCCGTTAAGTAGTAGGCATTAAAACCAGCTCTCTCATCCGTTAAGAGTCCTTTTTGATAGTGTTTGATAGGATACTCTTCTTGGTGAACCCCTCCTCCAGGATCACCAACTTGGAGTTTTATCGTATCTTCCACAGTATGTAAATCAGGATCTGGTTGCAAGTAGACTTTTCCATTATGAGGAAGATGTTTACCTCCGGGAGTGATTTCCCATTCTTTTTTATCCTTGTTATAAATCTTAGTATCTTGAGAGAAATCGAAATAGAGTGATTGACCTGAATTTAACAAAGCCCTATTTTTTTCTCTCTGAGATTCATAAGGAAATTTTATTGGTCTACCAGTATAGGCTGACTGAGCTAAATTCGCATAGAAATTATCAAAATCTTTTAAATTACTATTCGTCAATACCTCTTCCTCCTACACGTAACGGACCGCTTAATATCATAGAATCAAAAATTACTTTTTCATTTTCAATTTCAAACATGACACTCCAATCTGACTCTTCTATATTATTAAATTCACCAAATATACTCACAACTTCCCCTCCACCTTGTGGAGTTCCATTTCCAACTTTTTCCCACATTGTTTCATCCCAATCAATCTGAACAGATTCTATCTTTGCATTTTGAGATTTTACAAAATCCTTAATCTCCTCTTCATGCTCCTTTAAATAAGCCAACTGCTTGGCTCGCGGACTAAGAAATACTCCTCCAAATAGATTTGTTTTCTGCGCCATCCATGCTCCTCCTCCGAATACTACAAGGGCTAAAACCAGCCAAAGTAAAGTACGTTTTTTCATCTCTTTCCTCCTATATAGTGGAATCTAAGTATATTATATCATGAATGTAAAAAAAAATACTTTTAGCAAGTATTCGAAGTCAGTGGGGAATGAAGAGGATGCTATATTTGAATAAAAATTATCAAAAGATTTTAAGTTACTGTTAGTCAAGCAGTTTACCCCCAATACGTAAAGGACTACCTATTCCAATAGAATTAATTAAAATTTTTCCATCTGTAATCTTAATAATAACACTCCAGCTGGATTTTTCTATATTATTAAATCCACCGTAGACTTGCACAATTTCTCCACCTCCTTGAGGGGTACCATTCCCAACTTTTTCCCATTCAATCCGGTCCGAGAACAACTGGTGATGGGTACTATGAAGCAATTGTATCTGATCCCGAAGGTAATTTACTAGAATTAACAACACATTTAAAATCGTAAAATAAAAAAGGAGAAAAACAATGATTCAAGATCTTTATAAAGAATTCTCTCAACTGGAACAAGTAGAAGCTATCGCTCTTGGTGGTTCACGTGCAGGACAAGACTACGATCAAAATTCTGACTATGATGTCTATGTCTATCTTAACTCACCTATTGACGAGAAAACTCGTCAAATCATTCTTAGCAACTATTGCTCCTATATGGAAATTGGAAACCAGTTTTGGGAGTTAGAGGATGACTGCGTACTAAACAACGGTATCGAAATCGAGTTGATTTATCGTTCGCTGGAGTCGTTTGAACAAGAATTGAACTCAACCGTTTTTCAACACAAAGCTCAAAATACTTATACAACTTGCATGTGGCATAATCTACTCCACAGCAAGATTCTATACGATCCGAATGGAAACTATGCTTCGCTCCAAAGAGCCTACCAGATTCCCCATCCACAGGAACTCAAAAAGCATATCATTGAAAGGCAACTTCTTTTGCTAGAACAAGCCATGCCTGCCTTCTCTCACCAAATAGAAAAAGCTATCAAACGCCAAGATTTTCTCAGTATGAATCATCGTACAAGTGAATTTTTTGCTTCCTACTTTGACTTGTTATTTGCGCTCAATGAGCAAACCCATCCTGGTGAAAAACGAATGTTGGAGTACGCAAAGACCAATTGTACTCTCCTCCCTAAACAATTTGAAGAAACTATTCGCAAGTATTTCCAACTACTCTACCAACCGCAACAAGGAGAACAAGCGATCGTAACCTTACAAACCATCCTGAACCAACTAAAGGCCATTTTGCCATGAGCAAAATCGGACAATAATGACTACATGAATTTTACAAAAAATCTCCTAACGGAGATTTTTTCACATATTACCATAGAACACCTCTATAAGAAAAAATCAGAGCTAAAATCAACAAAACATAGAAGGCGATAAAAAGCCATTTCATCTTCACACATAGAGCAATATATTCTCTGATAAAGGCCGAAGGAATATAGTAGGCAGCTGTACGACAACCAAGGCCATCTCCCTTCATCCCAATTCGACGAGCATAGGTACTGGTACGAAAAACATGGTAATCATTGGTCACAAAGAGAAAACGTGGACTGGCCACCAGCTTCTCTCCCATTTCTTTTGAGAAGAGAAGATTCTCATAGGTCGTCGTTGAGTCTTCCTCTAGGAGAATCGCTTCTCTCGGAACATCCGTCTCTTCCAGCAAATAATTACAAATCGCCTGAGCTTCGGATATCTTTTCATCTCCACCTTGACCACCACTTGCGATGATTTTAACATTGGGATTGAGAGACTGGTGATAAGCTTCTACTGCCTTGTCAATGCGACTCTTCAGTAAGGGAGTCACTTTTTCTCCATTCAATAAACCTGCTCCGTGAATGATAATAAAATCATAATATTTTTTCTTAGGAATAAAAAGATACAAAATAGAATAAAGCAGAAATCCTGCAAAGGCAAAACCAAAAATCAAATACGAATAAATCAAAAAGAAAAAGATAATATTTACTAGATGATTGGTGTAGAACAAGCCCTTGGTATTGCTCACTCGAATCGCCATGATTACAAAAAAGAATAAAATCACGCAACCTAATCCTAGAGACAAATAATTTGCCTTGGATTTCCCTTCCTTTTTCAATAACACAAATCCATTATAAATAAGGAAAAAGCCACTTAGAAAAATCAGCAAGGGGAGTAAAATAAAAGCAAATACATAAAGAGCTAACTGAACATTCTCATGTCCATTTTTATAAAAAAGATAGGATAGATAAAAATAACTGGAAATGAGGGATAATAAGAATAATACTGGGTTCCACAAACTTCTATTATCCTTCCAAAATGACACTATAAAGGCTAATACAATTCCTATAACGAGATACATTTCTTCCTCCTTTAACGATTCTATTTTACCATAATTATGGTAATAGAAAAAGAGGACTCTAGCCCTCTTACTTTGTCATTTTATCCTGAGCATCTGCCACAACCTGAGCCAGACTCGTCTGACGAAGCTGGTTTTCCATAGCTACTTGGATATCCAGCAATTTCTGATCCAAGACTTGATGAATATTAGCCCCTACTGGACAGTTAGGATTGGGATTGTCATGGAAACTAAAGAGCTTACCAGATTTTCCTAAACATTCAACAGCCTGATAAACATCAAAAAGGCTAATATCTTGAAGGTCTTTGATAATTTCGGTACCACCCGTCCCACGAGCAACTGAAATCAATCCTGCTTTTTTGAGTTGCGACAAAGTCTTACGGATAATGACTGGATTAACTCCAACGCTAGCTGCGAGAAAATCACTGGTCACCTTGCTTTCCCGGCCCTTGATAGCAATGATAATTAGCATATGGGTCGCAATGGTAAATCGACTTGAAATTTGCATTTTGTTCCCCTTTCACCTGAGATTCTCATCATCTCTCTTCTCATACTCATTATACCCCTTTTTGATGTCATGTCAATCATTACTACTATCTAACCATGCATCCAACTCAATATCATGCCCCTGTTTTTGAGCAATCTCATACAGAAGTTCCTGGTTATGAGTGTGGTGAATCCCATTTACCAAACTTTCATAATAGACCTGGAAATAGGGGAGCTTTAAATCTTTAGCCAACTGCAATTCAGCTTCTACATCATAATCCACTCGACGAAAATCAACATCAGCCAAACCTGCTTCATCAAACTCTAAGATCATATACTGGGCCCGCAGGTCCTTACGTAATCCCGCATCTAAAAAGAAGGGTTGTCCAATGGACCCTGGATTAAGAATCAACTGTCCATCACTTCCATAACGAAGCAACTGTTGGTGGATATGACCATATACTGCGATGGAGGCATGCGGTTCCGTCACTAATCTATCAAAATCTTCTTGTTTTCCCGTATGGATCAATTCTCTTCCCCAGTTTTTATCAGGGAGATGGTGAGTGATTCCCACCATCAAATCACCAAACTGACGATGAACTTGCATAGGTTGATTATTGAGGTCTTCGATTTCTTTAGGGCTGACCTCCTCTAAGATGTACTGACTTAGGCGCAGGAGATAACGATGGCTCGCTTTTGTAGGATCTAACTTGCGATGCAGACCTCGCCAGAGACTATTCTCCCAATTTCCCAGCACTCTTACAGTGATAGGCAAACTTGCTAAGAGATCCAAGATCCTTCTACGTCCTGTTCCAGGCATGAGAATATCTCCCAAAAGCCAGTACTCGTCTACCTCTGCCGCTCTTGCATCAGCCAAAACAGCTTCCAAAGCTGTCGTATTTCCATGTATGTCTGAAAGAACTGCTATTTTGGTCATTCTTTCTCCTTACCCTTTTACTTCTTTTGTTAGTATTATAACAGAAAACACTCGAAAAGATCACTATCACTGATCACTGGATTAAATTGTAAGAGCCTCCAAATCGTGCTATAATATAAGTAGAAACTTCCCCTTCATTTAGGATTATGTGGTCCACAATATCTCTCAATTTTTCCAGATTGGAGGACTATTGCCATGCGGAATTATCTTAAGTATATCCCATACTACCTTGTCACTTTCTTTTTTTACTGGCCCCTCTATGAGCTCCTCTCTCTACTCATCTCTGACCCATATACACTGAAGGGACTATACATTTACAACATCATCCTCTTTTCACCTCTGGTAACCTTTATCGTATCGCTACTTTATAGCTATCGATTTCATTTCTCACTTTGGTGGCTACTCGGTATTGGTCTGCTCTATTGCTTTACCATCATCACCTTTGGCGAGTTCATCCTGCTTTACTTCCTAGCCTATGAGCTCTTTGCCCTACTTGGCTTGGCTGCTGGTGTGGGGATCAAGCATCTCTTCCAGAGAGCGAAAAACAAAAAAATTATACAAAAACCTTGAAAATTCTCGCAATCATGCTATAATAATGCATAGAGACAAGTCACTTAGTCCCTTTCTACTAGAGAGTGCGTGGTTGCTGGAAACGCATAGAAAGCCTAAACTGATACTACTCTACTGACTTTTATGCAAACATAAAACGGTGGCCACGTTAAAGCCAATCAGAGGTGTCCCTCTTTTTTGAGGAACATAAATGAAGGTGGAACCACGTTGCGACGTCCTTTTATGGATGTCGCTTTTTGATTTATTAACGAAAAAATCAAAAGGAATTTCTATTTATATTTCAAGGGCACCTTCACCATAACTAGGCTAATAAAAACTTTATAAGGAGAAAACCATGATTAAGATTACTTTCCCAGATGGCGCTGTTCGTGAATTCGAATCTGGCGTTACTACTTTTGAAATTGCCCAATCTATCAGCAATTCTCTAGCTAAAAAAGCTCTCGCTGGTAAATTCAACGGCAAACTCATCGACACGACTCGTGCTATCACTGAAGATGGAAACATCGAAATCGTGACGCCTGATCACGAAGATGCTCTGCCAATCTTGCGCCACTCAGCTGCTCACTTGTTTGCCCAAGCAGCTCGTCGCCTTTTCCCAGACATTCATTTGGGTGTCGGCCCAGCTATCAAAGACGGTTTCTACTACGATACGGACAATCAAGCTGGTCAAATCTCTAACGAGGACCTGCCTAGTATCGAAGAAGAAATGAAGAAAATCGTTAAAGAAAACTTCCCATCAATCCGCGAAAAAGTTACTAAAAACGAAGCCCGTGAAATCTTCAAGAACGACCCTTACAAATTGGAATTGATTGAAGAACACTCAGAAGACGAAGGCGGTTTGACTATCTACCGTCAGGGCGAATACGTGGACCTCTGCCGTGGTCCTCACGTCCCATCAACAGGTCGTATCCAAATCTTCCACCTGCTCAACGTAGCTGGTGCCTACTGGCGTGGAAATAGCGACAACGCGATGATGCAACGAATCTACGGTACAGCTTGGTTTGACAAGAAAGACTTGAAGAACTACCTTCAAATGCGTGAAGAAGCCAAGGAACGTGACCACCGTAAACTCGGTAAAGAGCTTGATCTCTTCATGATTTCACAAGAAGTCGGACAAGGTTTACCATTCTGGTTACCAAATGGTGCCACTATCCGTCGTGAATTGGAACGCTACATTGTTGACAAGGAAATCGCTGCAGGCTACCAACATGTTTACACTCCACCAATTGCCTCAGTGGAACTCTATAAAACTTCTGGTCACTGGGATCACTACCGTGAAGATATGTTCCCAACTATGGACATGGGGGACGGTGAAGAGTTTGTCCTCCGCCCAATGAACTGTCCTCACCATATCGAAGTTTATAAACACCATGTACACTCATACCGTGAATTACCAATCCGTATCGCTGAGATTGGCATGATGCACCGATATGAAAAATCTGGCGCCCTTACAGGCCTTCAACGTGTACGTGAAATGTCCCTAAATGATGGTCATACTTTTGTAGCTCCAGAACAAATTGAGGAAGAATTCAAGAAAATTCTTCAATTGATTATCGACGTGTATGAAGACTTTAATTTGACAGATTACCGTTTCCGCTTGTCTTATCGTGACCCAGAAGATAAACACAAATACTTTGACAACGATGAGATGTGGGAAAATGCACAACGCATGTTGAAAGCAGCTATGGATGATATGGAACTGGACTACTTTGAAGCTGAAGGTGAAGCAGCCTTCTACGGACCAAAACTAGATATCCAGGTTAAAACTGCCCTTGGAAAAGAAGAAACCCTTTCTACTATCCAGC
>CAUVRF010000071.1:0-7413 GCA_963554245.1 uncultured Streptococcus sp. | reverse complement strand
ACAAGATGTCCAAAGGGAAAGGCAAGAAAGAAGAAGTGGCCTATGCTTGGACAGACGGAGAGTTAGAAGAACTTCGTAAGCAGTTCGGTAAAGGCGCTACCCTTCAACGCTACAAAGGTCTTGGTGAGATGAATGCGGACCAACTCTGGGAGACGACTATGAATCCAGAAACCCGCACTCTCATTCGCGTTACGATCGAAGACCTAGCACGCGCTGAACGCCGCGTAAACGTCCTCATGGGAGACAAGGTCGAACCACGCCGTAAGTGGATTGAGGATAATGTCAAGTTTACGTTGGAGGAGAGTGGGGAGATGGTGTTTTAAGAAGTACAGATAAAAGGAGAGAGATGAATGAAAAATAAAGTTTATTATGGTGAATATTCCTTGGAGCATTGGATTAAGTTGATATTAAAGAAGAATATTGTATTACCCGATTATCAACGTTATTATGTTTGGAATCCAGAAAAAGTTAAAACACTAATTAAGAGTTTTAATAAAAAAGAATTTGTTCCCCCAGTTACTGTTGGAGCTTTTACTGATGAAGAAGGGAGGAAAAATTTAATTCTAGATGGGCAACAGCGTTTAACGTCTATATTTCTTGCTTACTTAAATTTATTTCCGAATCGTAAGTGTGAAGATTGGGCACCTAAAGATTTCATTCCTCTAGCTAATACAAATGATGATGCTGAAATTGATGAAGGTGATGATTATAAAGGAGTAGATTGGAATTTTAATAGACTTCTATCAATCGGAAGTTCAAAAGAAAACATAAAAGAAAAGGTAAAGACGGAGCAATATATTACTCTAAATGTAGATATTGGAGAAGATTTTTTTAAAGATAATTATTTAGGTTTTTCATTTATTGTACCTAGTTATGATGGAGAAGAACGTAAAAAAGAGCAAATAAAGTTTTATTCTTCTGTTTTCCGTCATATCAACATTCAGGGGGAAGTATTGTCGAATATAGAAAGCAGACGATCTTTATATTACCTGAATGATGCTTTAGAGCCATTTTTTGATCCTGATATTTTTAAAAATATTAAATTAAATGATAAGAAGTTAGATTTTGTACGCTATCTAGCAATTTTGGATAGTTACAAAAATCAAGATTATAATATTTCTCAAGTTGCTGCAGGATATGGAAATAAACTTGAACAGTTTTATACAGATTATGTTTATAAAATTGCTGAAGAATTCGAATTTGATTTTGTTAATAAAATCTCAATTCTTTCTAAGAACTTAGAATATGATTTTTTCCCGAAAAATTTTCCGTCAATTATTGATGCAGATATCTATATGTTTGGGTTAATTTATTTTTCTATTTTTCATGAGAAAAAACTCATTATTGCGAAAAACAGTAATCTAAAAGCTGAGATTGAAAATAAAATATCTGAATTAAAAGATTTGAAGATTAAAGCTGGACAAGAGTTTGAGGGCACTCTTTATTCTGATGATTATGAATATGGCTACTATCATCAGAAGAGCCCCAATGCTTTGAAGTATATTAGACTTAGATTAAAAGAATCCCTTGCGTTGTATAAGGAGTATTTTAGTGAGTAAGCATATAGATTTTATTTTAACTCCTATAACTACTATTTTGGAAGAAGCAGTTGCTGCAACTTCTAGTATTGGTGATGGAATTGAAACCTACCCTTTGTGTGATTATATTTTACAAGCTGTATTTCTGAAAATGACAGGTTTTCAAGAGCAAAAGATGAAATGCATTGCTTGGGAATTGGGAACAAATGATTTCGAGTTTCGATATTGGTGGTTAAAAGAAACTAAGTTAGGAACCTATTCATCATATGACCAGAAAAATAGTATTTATAAAGAATTTTATCAGGTACTTAAGAGAATAAATATAGATTTTGGTATAAATGAAATCAATAAACAGATTTTATTAGAGAATACTACTCAAAAGATTAATGAAATATTTAAAGATTCAAACCTAATTTCTTGGGTTCGTGCCGATTTTTCTTATTTTGTATCAGATGATTGGACTGATACTGATCAATTTTTGAAAGATGAAAAAAATATGTTTGTGTCCATGCCAAACGAAAATAATAAACCTGAGAAGCCAAAGAGAAAAGAAAGAGATAGTGAGCAAGGATATGAAGATAAACTTAGGGAATATAATAGTAAATATACTAATTATATAAAAAATATAGAGCATAATTTAAAATGTAAGTATGAAAATATGTTTAATCAACGTAATCGATTGGCACATAATACTTTATCTTATCAGCAAAACTTACCGACATTAACTAAATTAGTTAACGAAACTCAAGCATCCAGAAATTATTTTATTTGGTTTGGACTGTTAACTTTAATTGATAATATTTTTATGGAATTGTATCGACTATATCAAGACGGATTGGAAGATAAGCTTGATTATTAAAAGTGATAAAAAGAAATGACTCAAAACACACATGTGTGTTTTGAGTTATTGGAGTAAAATACGAATATTTAGATATGTTCTGGATTATTTTAGAGCAAAAACTTAAAAACACATCATTTCGATAGTAGGAGAGCTTGAGAAGAAAAGAATACGAGGCCTTCAGAAACGAGAGGAGCTAGGTAGTTATGAAAAATAACTCTATAAAAGATATGTGCAGACAACATAGAAGTGAAGCACAAATGCTCGATGTGATTTTACAGATTGCCAAATCTTTACAAGTCGACGCTGTTGCCATGTCCGGTTCGCGGACAAACCCAAATGCTCCAAAAGATGAGTTTCAAGATTATGATGTTGTTTATGTCGTGGACGACTTAGATAATCTGACGAGTAATCTTACTTGGTTGGACCAGTTTGGAACACGTATCATTGAGCAGCATAATATCCTAGGCAACCGTCGACTTTATCTGATGCTTTTTGAAGATGACAATCGCATTGATTTGACTTTATGTCCTAAAGAGTATATCAAGGAGTGGGTAGAAAGCGAAGCGGATTTCACGGTGCTAGAGGACCTTAAGGGCTTATTTGTGCCTTATTCTCCAAATCCTCAGCGTTACTGGACAAGTCCAGCTAGTCAGATAGATTTCGAAAAAGCCTGCAATGAATTTTGGTGGGTTTCCGCCTATGTGGTTAAGGGGATTCATCGCGAGCAACTCATTTATGCGACGGATCATCTCTATGGTATTTGTCAGCAAGAGTTGTTAAAGGTCTTAGCTTGGCAAGTTGCAGCTGATAGGGGGACTGTCGACGTTGGTAAGAATTATAAGTATCTTTTTAGCTATTTACCCACTGAGAAAGAAAAGGAATTCTCAGATTTGCTTGATTTTTCAAGTTTAGATAAAATTACGCAGTCTTTGTTTGCTACGATGGAACTTTTTCACCAAGAGGCTCAGTACCTTGCTCAAAAGATTGGCTTTTACTACGATAAGGAAGTTGCGGAGAAGATGATTGAGTATGCTGAGGATATACTTCCAAATCACTAAGTAAGCAAAAAAACAAAAATTAAAACTTTAAACTTTAAACTACAGAAAGGATTGATTGTATCTGAAATCCTTTTTCTAGATAAAACTACTCTATATTCTTTGAAAGGAGTTGAACACGCCCTAAATGCTGTGTGAAAAAGATAAATTCTCTTGTGAGCATCGCTCACTGTAATAATTTCCTATTTTCACTTTGTATTTTACGGGCTCTGTATCCTATATGAGTAATATTCAAAACATGTCCCTGGAGGACATCATGGGAGAGCGCTTTGGTCGCTACTCCAAGTACATCATTCAAGACCGGGCTTTGCCAGACATTCGGGATGGATTGAAGCCGGTTCAGCGCCGTATTCTTTATTCTATGAATAAGGATGGAAATACCTTTGACAAGAGCTACCGTAAGTCGGCCAAGTCTGTCGGGAACATCATGGGAAATTTCCACCCACACGGTGATTCTTCCATCTATGATGCCATGGTTCGTATGTCTCAGGACTGGAAAAATCGTGAAATTCTAGTTGAAATGCACGGTAATAACGGTTCCATGGACGGGGATCCACCTGCGGCTATGCGTTATACAGAGGCTCGTTTGTCTGAGATTGCTGGTTATCTTCTTCAAGATATCGAAAAGAAGACAGTTCCCTTTGCTTGGAACTTTGACGATACCGAGAAAGAACCAACTGTCTTACCAGCAGCCTTTCCCAACCTTTTGGTCAATGGTTCGACTGGGATTTCGGCTGGTTATGCTACAGACATTCCTCCCCATAATTTAGCTGAGGTTATTGATGCGACGGTTTACATGATTGACCACCCAACAGCCAAGGTGGACAAACTCATGGAATTCTTGCCTGGGCCAGACTTCCCTACAGGAGCTATCATCCAGGGGCGTGACGAAATCAAGAAGGCTTATGAAACTGGGAAAGGGCGCGTGGTTGTTCGTTCTAAGACGGAGATTGAAAAGCTAAAAGGCGGTAAGGAGCAAATCGTTATCACTGAGATTCCTTATGAAATCAATAAGGCTAATCTAGTTAAGAAAATCGATGATGTTCGTGTCAATAACAAGGTAGCTGGTATTGCTGAGGTTCGTGATGAGTCTGACCGTGACGGTCTTCGTATCGCTATTGAACTTAAAAAAGACGCGAATACCGAGCTCGTACTCAACTATCTCTTCAAATATACTGACTTGCAAATCAACTACAACTTTAACATGGTGGCGATTGATAATTTCACACCCCGTCAGGTCGGGATTGTTCCAATCTTATCTAGCTACATCGCCCACCGTCGTGAAGTGATTCTAGCACGTTCCCGCTTTGATAAGGAAAAGGCTGAGAAACGTCTGCATATCGTTGAAGGTTTAATTCGCGTGATTTCGATTTTGGACGAAGTCATTGCCCTTATCCGTGCTTCTGAGAACAAGGCTGACGCCAAGGAAAACCTCAAGGTCAGCTATGAGTTTACAGAAGAGCAGGCTGAAGCTATCGTGACCTTACAACTTTACCGTTTGACCAATACAGACGTGGTTGTCTTGCAGGAAGAAGAAGCAGAACTTCGTGAAAAGATTGCCATGCTTGCGGCTATCATCGGTGATGAACGGACTATGTACAATCTCATGAAGAAAGAACTTCGTGAGGTCAAGAAGAAATTTGCGACTCCACGTTTGAGTACTTTGGAAGATACTGCGAAAGCAATCGAGATTGATACAGCTAGTTTGATTGCCGAGGAAGATACCTATGTCAGCGTGACTAAGGCCGGTTATATCAAGCGTACCAGTCCACGTTCCTTTGCAGCATCCACTCTGGAAGAAATTGGCAAACGTGATGATGATCGTTTGATCTTTGTACAAACTGCCAAGACAACCCAGCACCTCTTGATGTTCACAAGTCTTGGAAATGTTATCTATCGTCCAATTCATGAATTGGCAGATATTCGTTGGAAGGATATCGGAGAGCATCTGAGTCAGACCATTACAAACTTTGAAACTAACGAAGAAATTCTCTATGCAGAAGTCGTGGATCAGTTTGATGATGCGACAACCTACTTTGCTGCAACTCGTCTTGGTCAAATCAAACGTGTAGAACGCAAAGAATTCACTCCATGGCGGACATACAAGTCTAAGTCTGTCAAGTATGCCAAACTCAAAGACGAGACAGACCAGATAGTAGCAGTAGCTCCAATCAAACTAGATGATGTACTCTTGATTAGCCAAAACGGTTATGCCCTTCGTTTCAATATTGAAGAGGTTCCGGTTGTTGGTGCCAAGGCGGCAGGTGTCAAGGCTATGAACCTGAAAGCAGATGATACGCTTCAGGCTGCCTTTATCTGTAACACCTCATCTTTCTACCTCTTGACCCAACGTGGAAGCTTGAAACGTGTCTCTATTGAGGAAATTCCAGCGACCAGCCGTGCCAAACGAGGCCTACAAGTCTTGCGTGAGTTGAAAAACAAACCGCACCGAGTCTTCTTGGCTGGAGCAGTTGCAGAGCAAGGTTTCGTTGGTGATCTCTTTAGTACAGAAGTTGAAGAAAACGACCAAACGCTGCTTGTCCAATCGAACAAGGGAACAATCTATGAGAGTCGATTGCAAGACCTCAACTTGTCAGAACGTAGTAGCAATGGAAGCTTTATCTCAGATACCATTTCAGATGAAGAAGTTTTCGATGCTTACCTCAAAGAAGTCTTTAAAGAGGATAAAGCGAGTTCGTAAAAAGAATCAGTCCAGAGGGCTGATTTCTTTTGTGTTGAAAAAATTTTCAGAAAATTACAAATAATACTTGAAATTTTACTAGAAAAGTGTAGAATAGAACACATAGTTTGAATAGTATAAAGGAGAAAAACATGACAGTTGCAATTGATTGGGAAAACCTTGGATTTGCTTATATGAAATTACCTTACCGTTATATCGCTCACTACAAAAATGGTCAATGGGATCAAGGAGAATTGACAGAGGATGCAACCTTGCATATTTCAGAGTCTTCTCCAAGTCTCCACTATGGACAGCAAGCATTTGAGGGATTGAAAGCCTATCGTACCAAGGACGGCAGTGTTCAATTGTTCCGTCCTGACGAAAATGCCAAGCGTTTGCAACGTACTTGTGATCGTCTCTTGATGCCACAAGTTCCGACAGAAATGTTTGTAGAAGCTTGTAAAGCAGTTGTGCGTGCAAATGAAGAATACGTCCCACCATATGGAACAGGTGGAACCCTTTATCTTCGTCCACTGTTGATTGGTGTTGGAGATATTATCGGGGTAAAACCTGCAGAAGAGTATATTTTCACCATCTTTGCTATGCCGGTTGGTAACTATTTTAAAGGTGGTTTAGTTCCAACCAACTTCTTGATTCAGGATGAATACGACCGTGCAGCTCCGAATGGTACAGGTGCGGCCAAGGTAGGTGGAAACTATGCTGCTAGTCTCCTCCCAGGTAAAATGGCCAAGTCACGCCAATTTTCAGATGTTATCTACTTAGACCCATCTACACATACAAAGATTGAAGAAGTCGGATCAGCCAACTTCTTTGGAATCACGGCAGACAATGAATTTGTTACACCACTGAGTCCATCCATCTTGCCATCCATTACCAAGTACTCTTTGCTTTACTTGGCAGAACACCGCTTGGGCTTGACTCCGATTGAAGGTGATGCCCCAATCGATAATTTGGATCGTTTTGTAGAGGCAGGTGCCTGCGGTACAGCAGCGGTTATTTCGCCAATTGGAGGTATCCAACATGGCGATGATTTCCATGTTTTCTATAGTGAAACGGAAGTAGGTCCTGTTACACGTAAACTCTATGATGAATTGACCGGTATCCAATTTGGTGATGTAGAAGCGCCAGAGGGATGGATTGTCAAAGTGGACTAAAAGATATGAAGTAAAGAAGAGCTCCATAGCAGTTGTAAAAGCTGAAATGGAGTTTTTTCTTGCTAGTTAGAGCATTTTCTTGTACAATAGAAAAAGTGAAAAGAGGTACAGTATGAGTAAAAAA